>JAMDCK010000062.1 GCA_023488435.1 Actinomycetota bacterium | reverse complement strand
TAGTCAGGAACGCCGCCAGAATGAGCATGCTGTCTTCACCGAGGAGGTCCCTGATGGTGGCGACATCGACCTTTCCAGGGGGCAGGGCCTCGATGACGGCGTCGAGGGTCTCTCCCAGGGACACCGAGTCAGCCTTTGGGTCGGCCTGAGTTGGTTCAGCGTGCTTGTTGGGCCCATCTCCCGGGGGACGGTCTTGGGGCATACAACAATCTCCTCGCAGTTAGATGTGGTACATGGGAGAGGAGCCGGCCTGGATCTCCCTTTGCCTGTCGTAAAGCTGCTCAATGGACACCGACCCGAAGTACGCACGGACCGATTCGGCTGCTCCGAGCCACATCTGGGCCACCACCGAGTCTGCCTGACGAGGAACGTCGAGCACGACGTCCTCGAGCGCTTCGACCACATCGAGCACGGAGATGTCGCACGCAGGTCGGCTGAGCGCTGCACCTCCACTCGATCCTCGCCGAGAATCGATGATCCCCGCGCGCGCCAACGCTGTGACCTGCTGTTCCACGAAGCGCCGAGGCAGCGATAGGCGTTGTGCCAGCGTCCCGGCGGGAACGTGCTCACCGGGACCGAGGCCGGCCAAGAAGACCGTGGCCTGCAGCGCATAGTCGAGTCGCTGCGAGATGCGCATCATCAGGCAGTCTCTTCCCAGAGTTTGGTGGTCAGATAACGCTCACCCGTGGACGGGGCGACTGTGACGACAACTGCGCCTGCGAACTCTGGACGTGCTGCGACCTTGAGTGCGGCTGCGACATTGGCTCCGCTGGATATCCCAACGAGCATCCCTTCTTCGACAGCAAGCGATCTGGCAGTGTCGATAGCGGTTTGAGCGTCGATCGTGATGACCTCGTCGAGCACATCAAGAGCGAGGATCCACGGGATGAAATTCGCTCCGATGCCCTGGATCAGATGTGGTCCGGGAGTAAGGGTATCTCCGGCTCGGGTCTGGGTAATTATGGGGGACTCAGAAGGTTCAACTGCGATGGCCAGGGTGCCGGGACGCTTTTCCTTCAGGAAACGCCCGCCACCAGATATCGTGCCGCCAGTACCGACGCCGGCGACAAGGGCTGCCAGTCTCTTGTCGCCTAGGGCAGCATCGATCTCGGGACCGGTGGTCGCGTAGTGGATTGCGGGGTTTGCGGGGTTGTCGAACTGTCCTGCGATCCACGAATCGGGTACTTCGGCGGCGATCCGCTCGGCTTCCTCGACAGCGCCTCGCATCCCCAGCTCCTTGGGCGTCAGGACAAGCTCAGCACCGAAAGCCTTCAGGAGCTTACGGCGCTCCATCGACATTGACTCGGGCATGGTGAGGATGACGCGATACCCGCGTGTGGCACCGACCATCGCCAGTGCGATACCTGTGTTTCCGCTGGTAGGCTCGACGATGACTGATTTACCGGGGGTAAGTAGGCCCTTGTCCTCCGCATCAGCCACCATTGCCGAGGCGATGCGATCCTTGACCGAACCTGCCGGATTCCTGGACTCGAGTTTGACCCAGACTTGGGCGGGCAGATCCTGTCCAAGGCGCCTCAGCGGAACCACCGGCGTGTTGCCGATCGTATCCACAACGTTTTCGAAATAGTGTGCGAAATGTCCCATGTCATTCACTCCGATCCTTCAGTCAGGAACTCTCTAAGGTGATAATAGCACATTACGCATGGGATTACTGCACTTTTTCGAAGTTGAGCGACTTATTGCCCTGACTGACCCGCTTGCAGCATCGCAACGAACTCACCGACTGGGATCGCACCGAGGTCACCTTGCGTGCGATCGCGTACTGAGACCGCACCCTGCTCGGCTTCCTTGTCACCCACTACCAGCATGTATGGCACCTTCTGTTGCTGAGCCTTGGCGATCTTGACTCGCATCGGCTCGTTCTCGGCGTAGGTCTCGACCCTGACGCCAGCGGCCTGAAGCTGTTGCTGCACGCTGCCGCAATAGTCGAGGTGACGATCGGCTATCGGGACGATGACCACCTGCGTCGGGGCCAGCCACAGCGGAAACGCACCAGCATAGTGCTCTATCAAAATGCCGAGGAAGCGCTCCATGCTGCCCAGGATCGTCCTGTGGAGAGTGAAGGGCCGCGCCTCGGTGTTATCGGCAGTGCGATAGGTGATGTCGAAGCGCTCGGGAAGATTGAAGTCCGCCTGGATGGTGGCGGTCTGCCACGTGCGCCCTATGGCGTCCCGCAGCTTGATGTCGATCTTGGGGCCGTAGAAGGCGCCATCGCCTTCGTTGATATCGTACGGAAGACCGCGTGCTTTGAGGGCGCCGATAAGACCTTCGGTCGCGACATCCCACATCTCTTCGGAGCCCATCGACTTGGCGGGGCGGGTCGAGACTTCTGCGGTGTACTCGAAGCCGAAGGCGCTGTTCACGTGGTCGACCAGGTCGAGCATGGCGATGACCTCGTCGTGGACCTGGTCGGCGGTACAGAAGATGTGTGCGTCATCCTGGGTGAATCCGCGAGCACGCATCAGGCCGTGCATGACTCCTGAAAGCTCGTGCCGGTAGACGGTTCCAAACTCGAAGAGCCGCATGGGTAGGTCGCGGTAGGACCGTAGGTCGTTTTTGTAGACCATGATGTGGCCCGGGCAGTTCATGGGCTTGATGCCGTAGTCGTTGACCCGGCCCTCTCCCTCGTCGACCTGGAAGAAGTACATGTTCTCCCGGTAGTTGTCCCAGTGTCCGGAGGTCTTCCAGACATCGGCCTTGTAGATGTGCGGGGTGATCACCTCGTCGTAGCCACGACGATAGAGCTCCGCGCGCATCCACTCCTGGATCATGCGCAGGACCCGCGCCCCTTTTGGATGGTAGATCGGCAAGCCCGCACCTGCGTCCTCATGCAGCGAGAACAGGTCCAGCTCGCGCCCCAGCTTGCGATGGTCGCGACGCTCCGCCTCTTGGATGCGGGTCAGGTGCTCGTCGAGGTCCTTCTGCGTGAACCAGGCGGTTCCGTAGACGCGCTGTAGCATCGGGCGATCCGAATCCCCGCGCCAGTAAGCACCGGCGAGCTTCATGAGCTTGAACGCACCGATCCTACCGGTGTGAGGGATGTGCGGACCACGACACAGATCAGTGAAGACGCCTTGCCGATACACCGAGATGGTCTCATCGGCGGGTAGCTCGTTTACAAGCTCGAGCTTGTAGGGCTCCTCCTCGAAGACCTTCGTGGCGTCGGCCATCGTGACTTCGCTGCGATCGAACGGCTGACCCTGAGAGATGATGTGGGCCATCCGCTCCTCGATCCTCCCGATGTCATCTGGGGTAAGAGAAGCGGACAACTCCACGTCGTAGTAGAACCCGTCCTCGATGGCCGGCCCGATCCCGAAGCGCGCTTCAGGGAAGAGCTCCTTGATCGCCTCGGCCATTACGTGCGCAGCTGAGTGGCGCAGTATCTCGAGGGCCTCTGGGCTCCTGTCGGTGATGATCTCGACGGTTTCCCCGCCAGAAAGGGTGTGACCCACGTCGACGAACCTGCCGTCCACCTTGGCCGCCAAGGCTGCTTGCGCGAGCCTGGAGCCTATGGAGCGAGCAAGGTCTTCGACAGTGCTTCCTGAAGGAATGTCCCGCTTACTGCCGTCGGGCAAAGTAACGCTGATGTCAGCCATGGAAGTCTCCTACTGCGCAGTCATGTAATGGGCAAGCGCGCCCTGATTGACAACGTTGGCGCCCGGCAACCCGGATATTACTGCTTCACTTTACAGAACGGACACACGTTCCAGTTCAGCTTCAGCGGCTTGCTGCACTCGATGCAGGGATTGCGAAGTTTCTTCATGCAGTAAGGGCATATCAGGAAATCCTTCTCCACCGGCTGAAGACAGCCTGGGCACGACTCCAGTTCCTTCTGCAGCTCAAGTTCCTTTGCGCGAATCTCGAGATCCCGCTCCCTGACATCGGCAGCGAGTTCAGGTGGGCGAACCACCAGGTAGATGAGCCAACCAGGGACGCCGAAAATCAGAATCGCAACCCCCCAGAATAGACTCATGGCTCCTCGGCGGGAAGCATCCCTTGCGGTCCAGAAAACCAGCGCAAAGTGGAGTACGATCCCGAAGAGAATCAGAAGGTTGCGCACCAACTCCACGGTCGGGTTGTTCCATATTTCACCGAAGATGTCGCCCATACCCTACCTTTCATCACCTTGTCAGCCGATACCATCACTTATTGAGCCGGCATCCAGCGAACCTTCCAATTGCCGTCCACTTTCTCGACCGCCCACCACGAACCAGGCCCAGTAACATCGTTTGTCTGAAGCTGTCCGTCGGGCAAGTCTGAAGTCACTCTATATGTAACTCTGACAAATGCCAAATCTTCTCTTGGAACCCGAGTCTCAAGAACTTTGAACTGTTCATATTGCATGTTGGAATCTTGCCATTCGGCGGTGACCTGAGCGAGACTCACCGGAGGATTTGCATAGAGCGAATGACGTGCTGCCCAATCCCCAGCGTTGGTGGCGGCCACGATGTCCTCGACCGCTTGGGATGCACTCCGCCCCGAGGAGTCCTCGCGAGGAAGCGAAGGATCGTCGAGGGGCACCTCTTCGACCGACTCGACTTGATTGGTGGCCTCAGCCGCTGGTTCCTCGGCGACTGGTGCTGGTCGCGCTGTAGAGTCCCTGGTAGCATCACCCTCCGGTGAACACCCCACGACCAAAATCAAGCAAAGCATAGCTACGACAACGATTGATGAACGCATGATACCCCCTGTCATAAGATTACGGCCCCAAACATTACAGCCCCCGTACGCACTAAACGCGATTGCACCCCCACCGCACACCCTCGGCAACGGTGCGCAGGGAACCCGTTACAACTATATCCCTTTCCGCGGATATGTGAAGTATATCGAGTGCCTCTGACACCCGATTGTAAACCCCACACTTGACCCCCGTGACTGCCGAGACGACCTGTGCGAGTGCCGCGCCACCAAGCGCGCGCGACGAATCAGGGGTCACGCACACGAACCGCGAGGCAACAGGTGCGAGTGCGGCGAGCATCGAGCTGGCGTCCTTATCGCCGAGGACCCCAAGCACCACGACGGGTGCCTGGTCCGGGCGCGGCCAGGCGTCGCGGATCGCACTCGCCAGCACCTCGGCGGCTTGCGGGTTGTGGGCTCCGTCGACGACGACGAACGGCCCCGGGGCCACTACCTGGAACCTGCCCGGAACCCTGGTCGCGGCAAGCGCTTCGCGGGTCTTTGCGGACTCCAGTCGCTCACCGAGAAAGGCCTCAGCTGCTGTGATCGCTGTGGCCGCGTTGGGCGCCTGGTACGCAGGGGCCGCAAGCTCAATCCCGTCGAAGGTCGCCCCCGGCGTCCGGACGTCGAGCGTCATGCGGCCATCGGGGCCGGTCGGGCGAGACGTGACCTCGAACCTGGTGGTTGCGGCCTCGGCGGATGGAGAGAGTGCACCGCTCGCCCGAACCGCAATCACCTGGGACGCGACCTCCTCGGCACGATGACGGAAGATCGCTTCAAGTTCTGCGGTTCCCGGGCCGAGCACGGTGGTCGAGGCGGGCCTGATGATCTGCGCTTTCTCGGCGGCTATGGCCTCGAGTGTAGGGCCGAGGAACTCCATGTGGTCGAGTCCGACGCCCGTGACGACCGCGACCTCGGGGGTGACCACACTCGTGGCATCCCAGCGCCCGCCCATCCCGACCTCGAGCACCGCGACGTCGACCTTGCGCTCGCGGAAAAGCCACAGTGCTGCGGCGGTGAGCAGCTCGAACTCGGTGGGGTCGACGCCTGCGAGCTTCGCTGCCGAGAAGGCCGCCTCGACGCCCGCTGCGAACTCGTCGTGCGCGACCGGTGCAGCTTCGATCTCGATGCGCTCGGTGTAGCACAGCAGTTCGGGGCTCGTGTAGAGCCCGACGGCAAGCCCGTGTGCGCCGAGGATGCGCGCGATCATGCGCGCGGTCGAGGACTTGCCGTTGGTGCCCGTGACCTGGATGCAGCGGTAGGCGTCCTGTGGGCGGCCGAGCGCCGCGGTCATGGCCTCGATCGAAGCGAGCGATGGGTTCACGCGGGCGCGCCCAGCGCCCTCAAGTGCTCGCAACGCCTGCGCGAAACGCGAAGCCATCGGCGGATGTCCTCCGATCAGGGCAGCTCTTCGAGCTGGATCGAAAGCGCTGTGACGGTCGCTTGCAGGTCGGCTGCCTTCGCGCGGTCCTTCTCGATGACCTCGGGCGCGGCCTTCGCCAGGAAGCCCTCGTTTGAAAGCTTGCGCTCGATCTTCTCGAGGTCACCGCGGGCCTGTGCGAGCTCCTTGCCGATCCTGACGCGCTCAGCGTCGAAGTCAACGATGCCTTCAAGCGGTATGAAGAGCTCGAGTCCCGCCGCGACAGCAACAGCGCTGTGAGGCGGGCGGACCCCATGCTCATCGAGGCTCAGCTCGCGCAGGGCCGCCATCGCCGAGATGTCCGCAAGCACCGACTCGATGCCTGCCAGATCGCTCTCCGACCCCTTGATCACCAGGTCGAGTCCGGCACGCGGTGCGATCTTGTAGCGCGCACGGACGTTGCGGACCGCAGCGACGATCTCCTTGAGGGCGTCGACGGCCTTCTCGGCGGTTGGGTCGGCGTGGACCGCAAGCGTTGCGGGGTCAGGCCACGCGGCCACCATGAGCGACTCGGCCCGCGCAGGATCGGCGAGAGGCAGGCGCCGCCAAATCTCCTCGGTGAGGAAGGGCATCATGGGGTGCAGTAGGCGCAGCATGTGGTCGAGCACGAAGACGAGGTTGCGCTGAGCCGCCAAGCGGGCGTCGAGGGATTCCGCGTCCGGCGCCGCATCTGCCGAGGCGATCAGGCGCGACTTCGAAAGCTCGATGTACCAGTCGCAGAACTCGTTCCAGATGAAGTCGTATAAGACGCGCGCGACCTCGCCGAACTGGTAGCTTTTCAGCCCCTCGTCGACCTGCGCGGTGACGGTGGCCAAGCGCGAGAGGATCCAGGAGTCAGCCGGGGTGTCGGCGCGCGGCGGGCCAGGCACGAACCCGTCGTCGATGTTCATGAGCACGAAGCGGCTGGCGTTCCAGATCTTGTTCGCGAAGTTGCGCGCAGAAAGCAGCTTCTCCTCGGCGAAGCGGATATCCTGGTTGCCCGTTGTCTGGAGCATGAGGCCGAAGCGCATGCCGTCGGCGCCGTAGTCGGCCATCAGGTCCAGCGGATCGATGCCGGTGCCCAGCGACTTGCTCATGCGCTTGCCCTCGGCGTTGAAGACGGTCGGGTGGATGATGACGTCGCGGAAGGGGATCTCCCCGTCCAGGCAGCTCATGCCGCTCATGACCAT
>JAMDCK010000061.1 GCA_023488435.1 Actinomycetota bacterium | reverse complement strand
CTGCTTGATGATCGCCCAATCAGGGTTGTACGGCCCCACCGGCGTCTCAATCTGGAACTTGCTAGGCAGCTTCATGAAGAACTTGACGTCCTCGCGCGAGTCCAACTTCTCAGCGAACTGGCGCTCCGGCGCGTCTGCGCCGTCTGAATCGATCTGGATGTAGTCGAAGTCCGTCTTGTCGGTGTTCTCGACCTTGTAGACGCGATCGAGGAACAGGTCCCTCGCCTCGACCCCATCTGCCTGCAGTTCGCGTAGCTCATAGACAGAGCCGCCAATCTTCTCGTACTGAATGCCCTCCTGGACGGCAGTGGCTACGACATTCTGAAGTATTCGTTTAGCCATCGCTATGAAGTCATTCGGGTTGCCGATGAACTCACCCAGCTTGCCGCAGCGGGTCAACACGTCCACCAAAGTCTTGCGCGTGAGCGAAGTGGCTTCCTGCAGCTCACTGATGATATCGGGCAGTTGGTAGGTGCCAACCAACTCAGCGGATCGCGTAGCAGTTTCCGAAGTCTTGGTGCCGCCACGCACCAACTTCACGCCCGCGCGAGTGACCTGGACCCGCAGAGGTTGGATGGGTGGCTCTGCCTTGATTCGATTGACAGCGTTATCGATGATCTCGTCCCGGTTGAGCGTCACGCGATAAGTTGTCTTCTGCGAAATCGTTGCCCAAAAATCCTCAAACCACGGCGACGAATATATCTCTTTGTTCAGCTTACGACTTACTCGGTGGCGTTGCGGCTTGACCATGCGCTCGATACGACAACCGAGCATCACCTCGACGATGTCGCGTTGTGGCCAGAAGAAATCGGGCTCTGGGCCGAGTGTAAAGCCAAGGGTTTCGGGGCGGAAGTTCGCGGTGACTCTTCCGTCCTTGTCGAGGAAACTGCGCTCAACCAGTTCATTCCAGATCAACTTGGAGCCCTGGAAGCCCAAACGCCTCTCCCCACCCGTGGTTTCATCAACCGTGGGAATCTTGGCGAACTCGCCGGGGCGAACCAAGCCAAGGCTCACCCCAGAATCGCGGTACTCCTTCTGCAGGCTATCGGCAAACTCGCGGTAAGATTCATTGGCCACAACAGTGAGTTGAGCGATACCCTTGTCGGGCACCCTCTCACCGGACTGACTGACCGGCAGGCGGAGTCCACGCCCAATCGTCTGGCGGCGTTCTGTAGCCGCGCCCATCTCTCGCAAAGCGCAGATCTGGAACACGTTCGGGTTGTCCCAACCTTCACGAAGCGCCGAGTGGCTGAATATGAACCTCACCGGCTCGCTCTCATCAAGCAGCCTTGCCTTGTCACGCATGATTAGGTCGTATGCATCGTCATCGGCCTTAGAGGTCCCGCTGCTATCTTTGAAGGTGTCATGTTGGCCCCTCTTGCCCTTGATTACCGAAAAGTAGGCTCTCCTGTACTCGACTGGCTCAAGTGGCAAGGCAGCTGCGTATTGCTGATTCCTGGCTCGCTCCTCAACAAAGAGCTCATCAAACCAGGTCGCAAAGTCGCCGTCGGCAGTGTCGTTGTTGTATCCGTCGCCGAGGAAACTTGCTACTTTATCCACAAAGAACAGGCTCAGAACTTTTATGCCCTTTGAACGGAGCATGGCTTCCTTGCGAAGATGCTCGCGGATGGTCTCGCGAATCATCTCCCGGTAGATGGAATCATTCGAGCCGCCGATAATCTCACCGGCTTGCAGCCAGCCGTGCGGGAATAGCTCAACCGATTCCGGCTCGATACTCAGCTCATTGACCAGCCACCCTTCATAGGCAGCGTTTTCCGTTACTATCGCCAGATCTTGCCCGTTTTTCACGTTGACCAACTTGCGCTCGATGGTGCCATCAGATGCCTTGCGAACAGCTAGCTCCATTCGAGCCCTGAAACCGCCGTCGCTACTAACCGATTGCAGCTTCACATACGGTTTAACATCAGCGCCCTGCTGCAGTGCCTCCGCCACAACGATCTGTTTCACTAAACCCATATCGTGGGCGTCTACCGGATCAAGTCGATAGACAACATTGCGGGTCTTACGATGCGTAGCCGAGTAGCGCAGTATGCAAAGTGGGTTCAGTTCCCCCACTGCAGATTGACTGAGAAGTGACTCCATGTTCTGCGGCTCGTCCATGATGACCACAGGTTGTGTGGAACTGAGATAGTCGATAGGGCGCAGTCCATTGAGTTTGTCACGGGCCTGGTGAACAACGCGGGTATTCTTATCGCCACGCAATGAGTCAATTGTCATCACCATGATCTGTACGCTAGTAGAGGTGGCGAAAGACTGGACCTCCTCGGGCTTGCTGCCGCTGTAGACAAACGAGTCGAAAGGAGTGGCATAGAGGTCCTTGAAGTGTTTGGTCATCAGCTTGATGCTGGTGGTCACGCCCTCACGAATGGCAACGCTGGGTACAAGGATGATGAATTTGGTGAAGTTGTAATTTTTGGCTAGCTCAAAAACGGTACGCAAGTAGACATACGTCTTGCCGGTGCCTGTCTCCATCTCGACGTCGAAATCTAGGGCTCCCCCAGACAGCTCGCCGACCACTTCGAGGCCGTTGCGATCCTGCACCCTCTGCAGGTTCTGTAAGATGGTCTGACTGTCGAGTAGCAAGTTGTTACCGATTGCGCCGGTTTCGCTTGCAAGTTCGAAGACTTTCAGCTGATCGCCCGAGTTAGGCACCACACCTTGTAGGGTGGTCATTAGGGACGCGGCATGAAAAGGCTGGCCGTCGAACAGGTCTACAGCAGCGGCTATTGCGTCCTGTTGATGCTGCTGATGCGCATCGAACTTGAACTCCATGTCAGGCCGTCCAGAGCTCAACGCCGCGCGACTTGCACTCCTGCACCAGGTTGGTCTTGAGCTCGTCGTCGCCGTGGAAGGCGTCCTCAAGAATGATGAAGAAGCCCGGTTTCTCCAAGATTACGGCACGCAGTTGATCCAATGTCGGCTTGATGCGTTGGTCAAGGTAAGCGAGCACAAGACCCTCTCCGACGACTTTGAGCTTAAGGCCTGAGACTTCGATGTCTCTGATCTGCTCTGTGAGCGAATACCCCTGTTTGAGCAAGATCTCGACCAGCAAGGCTTCTGGTGTTGCGCTATCTGCTGCGCTATCGCGGAGGTCGAGCAACTGCTGCTCAAGAGTCAAAGCCTCGGTGTCGCTCGGCACACGCCACTTCGAGAAATTGGTGTCGACCAGGGTGAACGCGCGGAAGCCGACATCCAGGGGCAACTCCCGATTACCCAGATGCGCGCTCTCATCTTTCAACACCGAATAACCCGCAAGATCAATCCGCTTGCGTGCGATTCCGGAAAGCGTAAGGTAACCTTTCTCGCGAGCCTCAGACTCCTCAGGCGTTGGCTCTGGAAGCTGCACCTGGATGTGTCGGCGACTCCCTCCGTCCTCGGCGTTAAGCTGCATCACCGCGTGTCCGGTCGTGCCGGATCCTGAGAAGAAGTCCAACACGATGTCGTTAGATCCGTGGCTGGTTGAGAGCGCAATAATTGTCTTCAGGAACTCAACCGGCTTTGTATAGTCGAAAGCCGCAAACTCGAATAGACTGCTGAGCCCCTTCTTGGCGTTGTCATTCGAGTACTTGTTATCGACGAAGTCGAGGGTCGTAAAAGCTTTTGTGCGGTCCTGAACGACAACCTCGTATCGACCTCCCTGCTCCTTGATGGTCGAGTTCTGATAAGTCTTTGTGTAGATGCGCGGACCATTTCGTCCGTCCTTCACCACGATGAAGCCGTTCTCTATTCCGAAATCAAAGAGGTCGCGCGACCAGCGCCAGCAGAAGGCGGTCCTAGGATTTCGAGCTCGCCGAGCCAACATCTGTTCGTAGCTGACGCCGCCCGGCCTGAAGACATGTCCGCCAAGCTCGATCTCGTAGTCAAGAGTGGGTGAATACTGAATTGACCCGTAGTCGAGTGTCTGGTTCAGTTTGTACTTACCTCGAATGTCCTCATGCTCGTCGGAGAAGCGAAAACCGTCGTCGGTGTGGGAGAATCGGTTAAGACGGACGCTCGAACTGCGGGCGAAAGCGAGCACGTAGTCATGATTGAACGCGATGAGGTCGCCGCTCTTGCCGGCTCGCTTCGTGACGCGGGTGAAACAGGCGAGTAGGTTGCCCTCCCCGAACACTTCCTTGCCAAGCCTGGTGAGGTTATCAATCTCATGATCGTCAATCGAGATGAAAATCGCCCCATCATCGGTCAACAGGTTCCGCGCGAGCTTGAGGCGCGGGTACATCATGTTGAGCCAGTTGGAATGATACCGGCCCTCGGTCTCACTGTTGGTGCTGACCTTCTTTCCCTCCTCATTGACCTGACGGGTCCACTCCAAGTAAGTCTCGAGTCCCTCCTTGAAGTTGTCGGGGTAAACAAAGTCATTGCCAGTGTTGTACGGCGGATCGATGTAGATCATCTTGATCTTGCCGTGGTAGTGTTTCTGCAGAATCTTGAGCACCTCGAGGTTGTCGCCCTCGATGAAGACGTTCTTGGTGGTATCCCAGTCCTTCGAGTTCTCGAAGTCGGGTTTCAGGGTCGCGGTTGTCGGCTCCTGCGCAGCGCGTAGCGCACGCTTCTTGCCGGGCCAAAAAAGCCCAAAGCGTTCACGGTCGTCTCCAGCGTCATCCCCAAGGAGCTCCTTGATTTTCTCGACATCGATCTTTCCATCGGCAATTACCTCAGGCATCAGCTCCGCGAGTTGTGCAGCAAGCTCCGTCCTGAAGTTGGGGGTGCGACTCGGGGTTTCGAAGATGTCTTGTGTGCCGCCTTCTGTCATTGAATGCTCCTCCTGATCATCCACGTCTTTGCGAATTGTTCGCACGGGACACCGTCAATCTATCACCTTCCAGCGAATGGTGAACAAGTGCTCTACTCGCTGGGTCCCCTTGAGTGCCTGCTCGATCAAGTCGAGATAACGATCAGCTTCTGCGCGCATCTTCTTGCGATCGATCCGCGCCTCTTCGTCTTCTTCCTCCACCCGCTCTGCCCAGCGCCTGGCTTCTTTCTTGTGTCGCAACTGCTCCATGGGATCATCCGCGGCCTTGGCTGCGCTACGGGCGGCTTTTTCCTTAGCCTTGTACGCACGAATCTTCTCTTCGGACTCAGCGCGACGATCTTGCAGGTTCCGGTAGAGTAGCTCCTCCTGTTGGTCGTAATAGCGAGAATTTCGGCCTTGGACCTCCTTCTCCAAATGTTTGCGGCGCTCCTCCAGGTGTTTTGCGAACCTGGTGTCGTCAACAGTCACTGCTGGGCCCTCGTCGATGCAGGCCAAATCTAGAATGTCAGCGATGTACTCGTGATCGAGCCACTGCCCTTCATCAGTGAGGCAGCCGGCGAGCACATAGGACTCGCTGATATCGTCGTTCTTGGCAGTCATCGAAAAAGTGACTACCTTGACGATTAGCTCACCGGACTTGCCTTGAAGATCGCGTGCAGCGGTGCTCACTCGCGTGGAGCTCTTGATGCTGAATGTAAGCTGCCTGACGGGTGTGTCGGAAGCCTTCGCAGAATCGATGACGTAGCGAGCAAGGTCGCTGTCGAAACGGTACTGATGGGCGTTCTCCAGTGGCTCGGACTTGAAGTAGTACCTACCTGTCTTAGCCTTTTCCACCGGAGCTTTGTTGAGGACGAAACGGCGGCCATCACCCTCGAATGTTGCATAGGAGCGTAGCTGCCTCTTGGTGACTTCGAGCAACAGCCGCTCAAATCTGTTGAGTAGCTCCCCGGATTGCGAGTCATAAGCCTTCAGGCGATCCTGAACATTCGGGTCGAGGTTGTCGAAAACTTTAGCTTTGGCCACGGCCATTTCGGCGCTGATTTCAGTAGCGTATTGCTCCTCGAGCTCCCTGAATGCCTTCTCTATGTCAGCGTCGCTACGTGAATTGCTCAGGATGTTGTTGATCATCTTCTCAAAGTCGAAGCCGTCCTCGATGGCTCCGAGCACTTCGTCGCTTGCACCAAAGACCGATTCGAATAGTCGGAACTTTGTGGTGAGTAGTTCAAGGATGCGGGCCTCGGCCAGGTTTCCCTTGTTGGAAAAGTTGACCACCACTACATCGTACTTCTGTCCAAAGCGATGGGCGCGACCTATACGCTGTTCAACGCGTTGCGGATTCCACGGCAGATCGTAGTTCACCACCATCGAGCAGAACTGTAGATTGATTCCCTCCGCAGCCGCCTCGGTGGCTATCATGACGCTACCGTGGTCGCGAAAATAGTCCACAAGGGCCTTCCGTCTGTCGGCTGCGGCGACGCCTGTGATGACGTCACCGTCTCTGTTCGCCTCCAGCCACCTTTTGTAGATTTCGGTGGATTCAGGGGAGTTGTTGGAACCGTTGAAAAGGACTATTCCTTCGCCTCTCCCCGCCTGCGCAAGGGAGCGGGCGATGTACTCCTGAGTCTTTGTGGAGTCGGTAAAGATGATGGCCTTCTCTGGCGCGCCTAGCTCACGCAAACGCTCGAATCCCTTTTCGATAGCTTCGTTGAGCTTCACTGCTTTCTGATTCACTGTGATTGAGCGAGCCAGATGAGCGTAGCTGCGAAGCTCTGCCACCTCCGCTAGCATAGCCGCGCGTGCACTGGGATCGATGCGGCCGTTGGCCCCAGGACCGTAAGGTGTGACGGTGCCGGATTCCTCGGCGGCCTCATCCAATCCTTCGATCTCTTCATCCGTGAGTTCATCGCCCAAGAAGTCTGCAGCGATGAAGCCTCCGCGTCCGTCTCGCAAGATGCCCAGGTCAATCTCTTCCTGCAATCGATTGGCAATCTTGTCTAAAGTGCTGGAAACCGCATAAGTTGAAGAGCCCAGGCGCTTACGGATAATCAGGGTTGTCAGGTGGCGTTGGGAGTCGGTGAACGAGAACAGGTTTTCACGTTGCAAGTAGGCATTGACCTTTTCGTAAAGCTCGACTTCTTCAGGACTTGGCATGAACTCGATCGTGATTGGGAGGCGCTTGGTGAAGTGGATGTACTTGTCGGCATCCCTGCGCAATGTGCGCTTGCTGATAGTTGCGACACGCTCAACCAAATCGTCGTTGTCATCGAGTCCCCGAGCCTTGACGTAGCGCGCACGGAAGGCGTCAAGCGAATAGAAGTAACTGGGATCAAATACGCTGACAAGACCGTACACTTCTTCGAGGCGGTTCTGCAGGGGAGTTGCCGTGACGAGCAGAGTCTTATTGGCTTCATTAACGATGCGACTTATTGCCGCTGCCGCCTTGTTTCGGCCCGTGTAGAAGTTTCGCAAGCGATGAGCCTCATCGCAGATGACAAGATCCCACTGGCGCAACAGACTGGTTTCATGGCGTCGCGCAAATTCATACGAGCAGATCAGCACTTCCGCACCTTCTTGAGCCGCTCGGGACAGCTGTTTGTCCTTGATTTTTGGGTCAAGCAATTTGCTAGGGACCAGGAACTTCTCGAACAACTCTTGGCTCCACTGCTGGCGGAGGCTCGAAGGTGCAATGACCAGAATGCGGCGCTTACGCTCCGCCCAATACTGGGTGATGACGATGCCCGCTTCGATCGTCTTTCCCAGGCCCACCTCGTCAGCCAAGATCACCCCCGGCAGGTAAGGCGTCTGAAGTGCAAAGAGCGCAGCATCGATTTGGTGTGGTTTCGGCTCAACCTGGGCATCGAACAAGAGTCCTGCAAGCTTACCGACGTGGTCGTTCGCATAGGAACGCTGGAGTTCATGGGCGTAATACTTGGCTTGGTAGGCAGTGAGGTTCATTCACACCCCACGTTGCTGAGTGACCCTTGATTGCTCCTCAGTTCAGCCCCAGCTCTCGAGAGTGACAGTTTGGGCGTGTTGTTCCGCTTGACCCTGTTGGCGCGCACCATGCTGCGTGCTCCATCCCTTTTTGATCCGGCATGAGATCCCCGGCGACCCGCAGCACTCCCCATTCCTGGTAAGTCGCAACATTGACACGAGACGCGGGATTCTCCCCGCCGCCTGCGAAAAGTCATTGGACGACGCAGAGGAAAATAGTGCTGAAACCTAAGCTCAGAATACCATACGCTTGTGCCCGTCATACACATGCATGTTCGCACGTGAGCGCACAAAGATTTGGGGCCTACACTCGTTGTCGGGGTTGAGAGCTGCTGGTGCGTCGAGAGCGACATCGGGGGTCCGTAGGCTCATGTCCTGCCAAGAACCGCTCCGGTCACAGGACAGGATGTCGCCAGTGTGTTCGCAGCAACTCCTCCAAGTCATGGCGGTCAATCAGCTCAATGCTGTTCGACTCAGCTAGCGCACGTGCCCCGCGAGTGAAAGTGCCGGTAGTGACTACGACGCCACGTTGCGCGCCGTAGTGAGGCTTGGCCGCAGCAACCTCTTGCACTGCACTGTTTCCCACTGATCCGCCCCAGCACTTGGCCTGTATGACGGTCCTAACACCCATCTTCTCAACGATGACATCAGCACCTTGGTCCCCAGATGACTGGGTAACCTCAACGCTGTAGCCCATTTTCCGATACAGGACTCCTATGACTTGCTCAAACTCGATGCCGTCGAGTGTGTCCAAGTTCGGAAGACGGAGTTCGCCCGGAGGCGCCTCCAGTACCCGCTTGAACCCCTCTAGTTCTCTTTGCCGCTCAGCACGAACTAGTAGCCTAGGCAAACCTATTGGCTCCACGCCCTCATCCACGCCCGCCTGGATCATCACCTCATGAAGAACACCCAAATACCGGGCCCGAGGGGAGGGAGACCCATCCAGATACTCCATGAAGTGTTCGTCCAACTCGAGCGCCCGGTGCATGCGCTGAGGTATCACGTCAACATGGTGGTTTCGTTCGGAGGGACACACATCCAGATAAGCAAGAAGGTACTCGTCACGCGTGCGGGCGCCGGAGTTCTGGAGTGCCATGCGCACTGATTGTTTGAGTCGACGTGTTCGTTCGCGCTGGATCAATATCGTCATCTCATCATCAGTGAATTTCCAAGCCGGTGCGAGTATTCGTTTCAGCTTGGGTATGTCTCTGTCGTCGCACACACCCGCATCAGCGCGTTCAACGTAGCGGCATAGCAGGTCTTTTTCGGGGCTGGAGTCGAAGGAGGAGATGTACTCGGCCCTCCTGTCGGCGAGACGACGCTTGTGAAGCCAGCGGATAAGGAGGTAAACGAAGCCGCCCGCGAGTACCCAAACAACCACCGACCAGTACTCAATCAGTAGTGCCAGAATCACTAAGACGAGCAGGATTGCCGCGCATCCCTGCATGTAGCCTCCCTCTCGACGGGCAAGATGATCAATGTTCAGTGCGCATAAATGTCGCACAAACTCGCAAAGCAAGAATCTGCAACATGTCCAACAATACACCGCCCTCAGAACCCCATTATCATTGCGGATTCGGGCATGTCAATTATTCGCGCTGGATGGGACGCACCAAGATTCGGAGCACCTACGCTCGGTTGAGTGAGAGGAGCACCGGGAGGATATCGCAAGTTGCCGCTGGGCGCACGCAACAAGAAAACCCGCCGCTCCGAGGCGTTTTCCTCGGAAGGACGGGTCGGTATTATCGTCGATGGTGGAGGCGCGGAGAATCGAACTCCGGTCCACGATACACCCTCAGGAAGCATCTCCAGGCTCAGTCAGCAGTTGGTTCTCGGCCGACGCATCACCTGATGACTCGCGATGTGTCGCCCATAGCGGTTCGGTCTTTGGTCGCACCATACCGCCCACGTGTGAGACCGCAATTCCCTGAAGTGGCGCCTTGCCGATGGCGGGAATGTCCAACGGGTCGGCGTCGCTACGCTATTTAGGCAGCGAGGGCAAAGTCATTGTCGACGTTTAATCGTCGGTACCCCTGTTTTACGAGGCGAGGAGACCTCGGCCTGCTTCTTCCTTCAAGCACTATCGTGTCGAATCCAGTCGCCCCCGGATGTGGGCCGTCGACTTGTCAAAGAGCCCCGCGCGCAATTGCGGCGTGCATACATTATACCTCGGTGTGCAAGGCCACTGCCGAAGTGGCGCTAGCCGCCGCGGTTCCTCTCGGCCATCGCCCGTTCGGTCTCGCGCTTCTGGTCGCGCTCGGCGATCGATGCACGCTTGTCGTAGAGCTTCTTGCCTCGGGCGAGTCCGATCTCGATCTTCGCGCGGTTATCGGCGTTGAAGTACAGCTTGGTGGGCACGAGTGTCGATCCGCGCTCGGAGACTTTGCCTGCGAGGTAGCGGATCTCCTTCTTGTGCAGCAAAAGGCGCCTGACCCGGATCGGGTCCAAGTTCGCGCGGTTGCCATGCGAGTATGGTGCGATGTGCAGGCCGTGGACGAAGATCTCGCCGTGCTTGATGCTGGCGTAGGAATCCCGCAGGTTGGCGCCGCGGTCCCTAAGCGACTTGACCTCGGTGCCGGAAAGCTCGATGCCGGCCTCGAAAGTCTCGTCGATGAAGTAGTCGTGATACGCCTTCTTGTTGCCGGCTATCATCTTGCGATCGCGGGGCATCAGGCCCCCCGCGGAATGAAGTCCGTCGCAGGATCCAGCCCAATGATGTACTCGGTCAGCAGATCGATGGTGCTCTGGACGTCTTCTAGGGCGAGCATCTCGTTGGGGGTGTGCATGTAGCGCAGCGGGATGCTTACCAGGCCTGCGGCCTTGCCTCCGCGCGAAAGCTGGATCGCGTTCGCGTCGGTGCCGGTGCCTCGGGGCTCACCGTTGAACTGCACTTCGATCCCGGCCTTCTCGGCGGCCTGGCTCAGGCCAGCGAAGATCGTCGGGTTGATGTTGGGTCCGCGGGCGATGACCGGGCCCTTCCCGCACACGACCTCGCCGTGCTTGCGCTTGTCGACGTCGGGGTAGTCGGTCGCGTGGCCGACCTCGACGGCGATGCCGGCGGTCGGGTTGGCGCCGTACGCGCTGGTGATGCCGCCGCGAAGGCCGACCTCCTCCTGCACGGTGCCGGCGACCAGCAGGTCGACGCGCGCGCCGCCCTTCTCGGCAACCTGGCGCAAGACCTCGGCGCAGATGAACGCACCCACCTTGTCGTCGAAGCCGCGCGAGACGGCCATCCCCTCGCCGATGAGCTCGAAGCCGACGCCGAAGGTGATGGGGTCGCCGATGCGCACCCGCTCCTTGACCGCCTCGGCGGGAAGGCCTAGGTCGATGAAGAGCTTGTGCATCTTCGTGATCGACTTGCGCTCGTCTTCTTCGAGCAGGTGGATGGGCATCCTTCCGATGAGCCCGCGGAGCACTCCTTCGGCGGTATGCACGTCGACGCGCATGCCGGGGAGGATGGCGTCGTCGACGCCGCCTATGGCCTGGAAGGCGATGAAGCCCTCGGGCATGATGTAGTTGACCATGAGCCCGATCTCGTCGATGTGACCGGCGAGCATGACGCTCATCGTTTCGG
>JAMDCK010000060.1 GCA_023488435.1 Actinomycetota bacterium | reverse complement strand
CCGCCCATCCCTTCTCGGAAAGCGTCCTGGTGATAGCTGCGGTCAGTGTCGTCTTGCCATGGTCGACGTGACCGATGGTACCGATGTTGACGTGCGGCTTGGTGCGCTCGAACTTCTTCTTGGCCATACTTAGTCCTCCTAACGGGAATGGCGGACACCTAATGGATTATCGAAAACCTGATGTCCTATGTCGTACCGTCGATGCTTACTTCTTGCTATCACTACTGTCTGACCTCGCGACTTTGTCGCGCTCTAGCCTTGGTAGCGGTGGCTGGACTCGAACCAGCGACTCCACGGGTATGAACCGTGTGCTCTAACCAACTGAGCTACACCGCCGTGCCACCCTGCCCTAATCGGCCGAGGGGTGCGTGGAGCCCACAACCGGACTTGAACCGGTGACCTCTTCCTTACCAAGGAAGTGCTCTGCCGACTGAGCTATGTGGGCAGAAACCAAATAGCGGAACTTGATATTCATGTGGTGGGGGCGCCAGGATTCGAACCTGGGTAGGCGTAGCCAACGGGTTTACAGCCCGTCCCCTTTAGCCACTCGGGCACACCCCCACAAAAAAATAGACCTGCTCTTATGTTTTCAAGTTGCCGACTGCGCTACCCCTAAGGAACAGCACACGAATGCTACCGCATAGGCTATTAGGGTGTCAACGGCGACAACGGCTCCGGGCGTGCCTATTCTGAACTATTGCCAACCTGCCCATCATTTGGACTATACCCTTTGACCGGCAGCGCAGAACATCGAGCTAACGGGCGAATACAGGAGTCACCGTCTTGACCTGATCGATGGCGCTCTCGATGTCGGCACGGGGAATCAGCCTGAACCATGCCGAGTGATCTCCAAGAGCGACCGGCCTCGGCGTGAAGGCGTCGAAGTTCGCCTCGAACCAACTTCGGAGTTTGTCCATCGGAAGAATGCGTAGCTCATCTCGCTCTACTCTGAGCTCGCTGAAGAAGATCTCGTCGGATTCTGCGTACAAAGCGGCTACTTCGTGCTCTGTTTGATCCAATGCGATGAAGTAATAGAAGAGCTGATCTGCCGAAGAGCTGAACATCCAGCCCGGCTCCCGGGTCAAGCTATTCGAGATCGCCTCGAAAGCATAGTGACCGGCATCCGGTCGATAAAAAGCAAGAGCCCGCTCTTGTATCTTCATTGGGTTGGTCCCGAAATAGGGGTCTGGCTTCACCTTGACGGTCACGACCCTGCCTCCAGCGCTGTAGGCTAAGTCTATGCCACTCCCAGTGACTATACCGCGATCACGGGAGACAGTTCGCGCATCTCCATGTCCTGTCGCTCGGAGGAATCGCAGCAGAACTCGCTCGGATACCCCTTGTAGCAACTCGGCCCCCATCACCATGCGCGTCTCACCCTTCTCCAACCTACACCCCAACGGGTATCAGTCAGCGCAATTCCTTGAATTTTGTATGGAGCTGGCGACAGGAGTCGAACCTGCAACCTACGGTTTACAAAACCGTTGCTCTGCCATTGAGCTACGCCAGCGATGCAAGCACTCATTGTAGCGAGGTTCCGGTTGCGGCGCCAGAGATGAGGCTGGGTGTTCTGCGAGGTCGAACGAAGGGCTGCCCGTCAGCAAGCCCTGCAACGGGCGAGCTGGGTCTCAACCTTACGTTTGATCCGCTGCAAGGCGTTATCGACAGACTTGGCGTGCCTACCGAGGCGCACAGCAATGTCCTGATATGAAGCTCCACCGACGTACAACCGCAGGACATCTGCCTCAAAGCCTGAAAGGGTCTCGCACAAGCCCTGTCGGACGGTGTCGCCCTCCCATGCTGAGATTACGATATCGGCGGGGTCACAGACATCTTTCGCTGCAAGGATATCGGTCAGCAGCCTCTCGCCCTGATCCTCCGAGTAGGAGGGGCGACATAGCGACACATACCCGTTGAGTGGGGTATGCTTCAGTCTTGTTGCAGTCTTGATCGCAGTGATCATCTGGCGAGTCACGCAGAGCTCAGCAAAGCTCCGGAAGCTTGCCTGGCGATACGGGTCGTAGTCGCGGATCGCCTTGTATAGACCGATCATGCCTTCCTGGATGACATCTTCCCTGTCGCCGCCAGCCACGAAATAGGAGCGGGCTTTACAGCGGATGAGTCCCTGGTACTTCTTGATGAGCTTGGTGGAAGCCTGCTGGTCTCCTCCCTGCGCCTGCCTAATCAAGGTCAGCTCAGCCCCCCTGGCGTCCCCCGCGGTCGTTAGCGTGTGGATCCCTTGTGTAAACATTCACAATCCCCCTACAAGATGTTCCGTCGGTTTACGTTCCTGTGACTCCCCTTAGGTGAACGGACACTCCTGACAATGTGACCTTAGTCTTACGAATCCGCCCATGTCAACGCCTAGACACAATCCTGAAGAAACCTGATTCAGTTCGCGTCGCCTCGGCCCGACATACGATCCAGCTGGTTCTTGAGGGTGGGATCAATCCGGTCCTCGACACGGACCTTAAGCTTTGGCTGCACCCTCTCCTGCCACGACTTTTCGACAACGGCGATCCTATCGTCGAACTGTTTCACCGACAGAATCGAGACTTTAGGCCAGCATGTCGCAAACCGTATCTGGTTGTCCGATGAGACAACGACGACCGCTTCCGTTGTTGCCACATGCTTGGAGGCGATTCCTTCGATCACGGAGTCGGCATCACTACCGGCGCCAGCATAGACGATCGTCACGCCGCTCGGGTCCTCGAATACAGACTCTAAGCCCGGCCCCTGATCGCCGTCGAAGACGAGGTGGATCGCTTCGTCGGGTTCGCGCCAGGCACCAAGGTCGGCGAGTAGCGCCCTACGAGCGGAGTCGATGTCGTTCTCCAGCAGACGCCGATACCGCTTCGAGCTGTGCAGGACGTTGTATCCGTCAACGATGGTGATTCGGCGCATTTCACTTTCCCCTGAGAGCGATTCTGCGATTCCATTCGTATGCGATGACGGTTGCCGCCTGTGCGACGTTGAGTGAGTCCACCTTGCCGGACGTCGGCAGGGAGACCATCATGTCGCATCTCTCCTTCACAAGGCGCGAAAGGCCCTCTCCCTCTGAACCGACGACCACGACCAGACGACCCTCTAGCGGTGCATTCCACGCAAGATCAGGGGCGCCAGCATCCGCTCCAACCACCCAGAAGCCCTCCTTCTTGAACCGCTCCAACTCCTGCGACAGGTTCCCGCGAACAATCGGCATCCACGCGAGTGCTCCGGCCGAAGCCTTGTACGCCGCGGCATTGACCATCGCCGTGCGCCTTTGCGGGAGCAGAAGCGCGCTCACTCCGAGCACTTCGGCGGATCTCGCGATTGCCCCAAGGTTGCCAGGGTCGGTGATGTGGTCGAGTGCGAGCACCAGGCAGTCTTGACGGCCCGCCATGCGCGCCAGCAGCTCCTGGACGGGGGTCGCCCTGTGCTCTCGGATCTCGAAGATGACACCCTGGTGTACGCCGCGCTCGCTTCGCTCGTCGAGCTGACGCTTCGAGGCTCGACGCACGGCGACCTTGGCCGCTGCGGCCAGTCGCTCGATCTCGTTGATGATCGCAGCTTCGCCGATGTTGTCGGCCAGCAGGACGACCTTGCCCGGCACGCGCGAGCGCAAGGCTTCGACAACTGCTCGGCGGCCTTCGATGTACATGCTCATGAGCGGCGCACCCGCGCGCCAGAAGGTGTGTCCTCGATCGCCAGGCCGAGCGCGGCGAGGCCGTCTCGGACCTGATCGGCCTTCGACCAGTCCCGTTCGCTCCTCGCAGTCTCTCTGGCCGCAAGTAGGGCTTGCACCGCATCCTCGGCGTTCGCGCCTTCGTGGCCGAGGAGTTCTCGCGCCAGTGCGATCACTTCGTCCGGGTAGGCGTCCTCGTCGCTCGTCCCGAGAAGCGCGATGCCAAGCGCCCCAGCGAGTTCAATCAGCGTCTCCTTCGCTTCGATGAGCAGCGGGAGGTTCTCTCCGTCATCCCCAGTCCCGAACCTGCCGAGGAACCGATTGACGGCGCGCACCAACTCGAAGAGCGCGGCCAACGCACCAGCGGTGTTGAAGTCGTCGTCCATCTCGGTAACGAAAGCTTCGCGCGTGCGCCCGATCGCGCCCGCAAGCTCTTCGCGGGCCTCGGCAGAGGTCGGCTCGTCGGCCCACCGCCTGCCCTCGGACTCGATCTCGGCGATGGCTCGCACCGGCACGACCAGGCGCTCGTAGGCTGTGCGGGCCTCCTGTAGCCGGTGGACCGAGAACTCCAGCGGGCTTCGATAGTGGGTCTGGAGCATCATGAGCCTGACCACCGCCGGCTCGAAATCCTCGAGCACGTCTCTGAGCAGCATGAAGTTGCCGAGCGACTTGCTCATCTTCTCCTGGTCGACGCGCAGCAGCCCTCCGTGGAGCCAGTAGTTCGCGAGAGGCGCGCCGGTGGCGGCCTCGGACTGTGCGATCTCGTTCTCGTGATGGGGAAAGACCAGGTCGGCGGCGCCTCCGTGGATGTCGAACGTCACCCCGAGCTCCTTTTCCGACATCGCCGAGCACTCCAGGTGCCATCCTGGGCGCCCATCTCCCCAGGGGGACGGCCACTTGGGCTCGCCGGGTTTCGCGGACTTCCACAAGGCGAAGTCGAGCGGGTCTCTCTTGCGCTCATCGACCTCGACGCGCGATCCTGCGTTCATCTCATCGATGTCGCGCCCCGACAGCTTGCCGTAGCCCGGAAACGAGCGCACCGAGAAGTAGACGTCGCCGTCGACCTCGTATGCGTGTCCGGAATCGATCAGCCGAGAAGCCAGCTCGATCATCTCCGGGATCATCTCGGTCGCCTTGGGAGCCACCGTTGGAGTCTTCACTTCGAGCCTTGCCATGATCTTCTGGAACTCGGCTGTGTACTCGACGGCGACCTCGAACCAGTCACGCCCTTCCTCGGCGGCTCTGGTGATGATCTTGTCGTCGACATCGGTGATGTTCTGGACGAAAGTGACCTCGTTGCCACGGAACTCCAGATAGCGCCTGATGACATCGAACGACAGGAAGGTCCTCGCGTTGCCGATGTGGATGTGGTTGTAGACGGTCGGGCCGCACACGTACATCGAGACCTCGCCCGGATTCCTCGGCAGGAAGGCTTCTTTGCGCCTGGTGGCAGTGTTGTGGACTCGCAGGGACATTCGTGGACTCCGCTCGGGTGGGTCAGGGCCTGGGGTCGGCCTCTTCGGGATCTGTCTTCGGTGATTCGGCTGATGCGGGGATTCTGGCCTCCAGAGCGTCGAGTCTGCGCTGCATCTGGCGGAACATGTCGATTACGGGGTCGGGCAGAATCTCATGGTGCAGGTCGATCACGTCAACCCGACTGCCTTCCTTGACGACGACCCGACCCGGGATTCCAACGACGGTACAGTTCTCGGGCACATCGTCGACGACCACTGCGCCTCCGCCAACCCGGCTTGAGCGCCCGATCGTGATGTCGCCGAGAACAGCCGCGCCGACCCCGACCACCACGCAATCCTCTAGCGTGGGATGGCGCTTGCCGGACTCTTTGCCAGTACCGCCGAGGGTCACGCCTTGATACAGGGTGACGTCATCGCCAATGACCGAGGTCTCGCCGATGACCACTCCCATGCCGTGGTCGATGAAGAACCGCTTGCCGATGACCGCTGCGGGGTGGATCTCGATGCCGGTGAGGAAGCGCGCCACCTGCGAGAAGAACCGCGCCAGGCCGCGTGCGCCCTGACGCCAGAGCCAGTGGTTGAGCCTATGGAGCCACACCGCATGGACGCCGGGGTAGTTGAGCAGCACCGAAAGCGTCGAGGTCGCCGCTGGGTCGCGGTCCTTGACGGCGCGTATGTCGGATTTTATCCGATCGAACATCATTCTCCCGTAAGTCGAGTAGTAGTGGACTCGAGTAACACGACGGCTTGCGCCGCAACGCCTTCTTGCCTGCCGACGAACCCGAGGCCCTCCGTGGTGGTGGCCTTCAGGCCCACCCGAGCGAGCGGCACGCCCATGGCATCTGCGAGACGAGATCGCATCTCTTCTCGGAAGTGGGCGATCTTAGGTGCCTCGAGCTGCAAGACGCAATCCGCATCAACGATCTCGAAGCCTTGCGCCCGGACGATCGTCGCCACCTGCTCCAGCAACTTGATGCTCGAAGCTCCTGCGAACGCCTCGTCGGTGTCTGGGAAATGATGGCCTATGTCCTTGGCCCTGGCAGCGCCGAGCAAAGCGTCCATCAGGGCATGAGTCAGGACATCGGCATCTGAGTGCCCGAGGAGGCCTTGCTCGAAGGGAACCCTGACGCCGCCGAGGACCAGGTCGCGTCCGGGAGCGAAGCGATGTGCATCATACCCTATGCCGACTCGAAGGCCCATCACCTGCGCTTCCTTTCGCTAAGTATCGCCTGGGCGATAACCATGTCCTCTGAGACGGTGATTTTTAGGTTCTCACGTGGTGCTAGATGAGGCGCGATGCGATAGCCCGCTGCACTCATCACCGCTTCATCGTCAGTGTAGGTCATTTTGGCTGCAGTGGCCTGCGAATATGCCACTTCGAAGCGGTCTCTTCGAAAGATCTGGGGTGTCTGTGCATGCCAGAAGCGTCCGCGGTCCACCGTGGAGACGATTCGGTCATCGACAACTTCCTTGAGTGTGTCGTACGCTGGGTGTCCTGCGACGATGCCGTCCAGCTCTTCTTCGGCGAGTAGGCGCTCGACCATGGAGTCGATGAGCTCGGGGGTCACAAGCACTCTGGCCCCATCGTGGATGACGACGATGGATTCGGCGCGAATGCCGCTGATGGCATGAAGTGCGTTGCCGACCGACTCCTGGCGACTCTCCCCTCCTGCGACCACGAGCCACTCCTTCGAGATGACGCTCGGGGCTACCGCTTGCCGCGAGTACTCCTCGATGCGCTCGGGGTGGCACGCGACCACGACGAAGCCGATGCTTGTCGCGGCATCGAAAGCTCGCAAGGTGTGGCAGAGCACCGGCTCGCCCGCAAGCTGCGCCATCTGTTTGCCGCCTGCGGCTCCAAACCGCTCACCGCTGCCTGCGGCGAGCACGAGAGCAACGCTCGATCCCCGGGACTCAGGATGCATCTTTGTCCTGCTCGGCCCCGGACTCGTCGCCCGGAATCCAGTGGGCGAATATCATCCGGCCTCCCGAAGTCTGGAGCACCGAGGTGACCGACGTCTCGATCTCCTCTCCCACCAGATGCGCTGCACCGGGGATGACCACCATCGTCCCGTCGTCCAGATACCCGACGCCCTGGTCATTCTCTTTGCCGACCTTGCGAACGATGATCGCAAGCGGCTCTCCGGGCAGGTAAGTGGGGCGCAACGAAGTGGCCGCTTCGTTGACGTTGAGCACCTCGACCCCTAGGATCCGCGCAGCGGCAGCGAGGTTGGAGTCGACGGTGAGTATCGCCCCGCTCGTCTCACGCGCCAACTCGATCAACTTGTCGTCGACTCCATTCATCGTCGAGTAGTCCGTCTCGAAGAGCCGGACTACCTGCTGTTCGTCGGCTAGTCGGGAGAGCAGGTCGAGTCCCCTGCGGCCCCGCGCCCTCTTGATCGCATCCGCTGAGTCGGCAAGTGTCTGCAGCTCTCCCAGCACGAATCTAGGCACTCTGAGCGAGCGGTTCAGGTATCCGAGCGAGTGAAGTTCCACGAAGCGACCATCGATAAGCGCCGAAGTGTCGAGGAACAACTCCCCCTTCTCTCCCAGCGACTCCGGATACGAGCCCGACAGCCGAGGAAAGGCTGTAGCGACTTCGTCACTCTTGAGCAGTGCGATACGAATCGACACATAGCCAAGAAGCAGGAACAGCCCCACCGTTAGGATCGCCACGAGCCAGAACGGGCCTGCAGCCCGCAACGGCCACGCAAGCATCACTGACATCAGTGACCCGGCAAGCAACCCAAGTGCCGAAAGGATGAGGTCGGTAAGGGTCATCGCACGCAGTCTGGCTTCAGCCTTCTTTGCGAGGACATCCAGTTCGCGGCCGACGATTCCGCCAATGACGTAACCCATCGACCAGCCGAGCACTACCAGCACGACCGTCGCCATGTTGGGCGAGAGTCCCAGAAGGGCGAACCAATCGACGAATCGCGCAACGGTAAAGCCGCTGAGCACACCGACTGCGACGGATATGAAGCGTGTCACGTGTACTACCATGCGGATCCCGACACCGAAAGGCCTACCCCTCGGCGCCAAGCACCTCCTCGAACGTCGATTCCAGCGAACTATTCCACAACTGGAGATGATATCACTCTAGCGTTCGAGGCGATCCCTCATGCCCGACAATCCATCTGCAATCGCCTTTGCGCGCCTAGTCCCCACCCCGTCAATTTGGTCCAGGTCGTGAGTGGTGGCCCTGAGCAGGTCTGCCAATGTACTGAAGCGCTCCAGGACCCGGCCAATTACCGAGAGGGGCAGATGGGGGATCTTCCTGAGCGCCCGAAAGCCCCTGGGTCGGACGAAGTCGTCAGAAGACTGAATGTCAGAGGCAAGCTGCAGCGCATGCGCCACCGAGGAGGGTTCAGCAAGCTGCTCGAAAGAGCGTCCAGCCAGTGCCGAAGCCACTCCGGCCACCTTTCTTGAACTCGAATCCGCGGCATAGTCACGGATGAGCATCGCATACTCTTCCTCAAGGTTGACCGTGATCTCCTCTAGCTGCATCCGGATAAGTCGGCCTTCACTGCCGAGCTTTGAGATGTAGAGTCCTACTTCGCGCGATATTCGACGAACCATCTCGAACCGCTTGATCACCTCTGTCAGCGCTGCCATGGTCACAGCATCTTTGAGCTCAAGAGCGGTCAAATGCTCGAGCTTCTCGTCGAGTCGGATGCGATAGCGCTGCAGAGTTTGAAGGGCGGCGTTAGCCTTGGTCAGAAGCACATCGATGTCATCGAGGACCACCTTGGTTCCTCGGCAGTAGACGCTCACGATATTGCGCCTCTGCGAGACAGAGATGACGAATGCGCCAGTCTGTTGGCTCACGCGCTCGGCGGTTCGGTGACGCATTCCGGTCTCGCACGTGTGAAGCGCCGAATCCGGAACCAAGTGGACGTTGGCGCGCCGGATAGTGACCATGTCCTCGCTGACGATGATCGCCCCGTCCATCTTGGAGAGCTCGGAGAGGCGCTGTGCCGAAAGCGGTATGTCTATCGCGAATCCGCCGTTGCAAACGCTGGCGACACTCTCGGCATCGCCAACCACGATGAGTGCACCCGTCCTCGCCGAGAGGATCTGGTCTATGCCCGCTCGAAGCTCTGTTCCCGGTGCGACCCTCTCGAGCTCCTTGCGTATGGAATCAATATCTTGCTTACTTTCCAAATCGCAGCTCCTACACGCCAGTCGACCCGCTTACGGCGGAACCTCCACTACGGTGCTTCGATCGCTTCTTGGGCATCGATCCTGAGCTCTCACGCCCGGATGAGCACTGTGAGCCCGACGACGAAGGTTCCAAGGTACCGGAACCCTTGCGAAAACCAAGTCCATCGCCTTCTACCACCACTTCGACAATATCACCGGCAACCCACTGCGAAGCGAGTATCTGCTCTGAGAGCGGATCCTCGACCAGTCGCTGGATGGCTCGCCGAAGCGGTCTGGCTCCCTGAGCGGGATCGAATCCCTTGGTCGCTAGGAAGTCCCGCGCCTCAGGGGTCAGGGTCAGCCCAAGGCCGTGGCATGCGAGTCGGTCGCGCAGATCGGCCGCCATCAGGTCGACGATGCCTTTGATCTCCTCGCTTGTGAGGTCGTGGAAGACGATTACCTCGTCTACACGGTTGAGGAACTCGGGCTTGAACAGTCTCTTGAGCTCATCGGTGACCCTGGACTTCAGGTCGGAGTAATCGAAGCCCTCCTGCTTGGGGGCGGTGAATCCAAGGCCCTTGCCCTTGATGATGTCCCGAGCACCGACGTTGCTGGTCATCACGATGACCGTGTTGCGGAAGTCGATTTTGCGCCCTTGCGCGTCGGTGAGCCTGCCCTCTTCGAGTATCTGCAGGAGCACGTTGAAGACATCTGGGTGCGCCTTCTCGATCTCATCGAAGAGCACGACGCTGTATGGATGGCGGCGCACAAGCTCGGTCAGCTGCCCGCCCTCGTCGAACCCGACGTACCCCGGCGGGGATCCCACCAGCCTGGACACTGTGTGCTTCTCCATGTACTCGCTCATGTCGAGCTGGATGAGAGCGTCGTCACTGCCGAAGATGAAGGCCGCAAGCGCCTTGGATAGCTCGGTTTTGCCCACACCGCTTGGGCCGAGGAAGATGAACGATCCGCTCGGCCTACGGGGATCCTTCAAGCCCGCTCTCGCCCTGCGAATCGCCTTCGAAACTGCCGAGATGGCCTCGTCCTGGCCGACGATCCGCTCGTGCAGCGAGGACTCCATGCGCAGTAGCTTCTCGGTCTCCTCTTCGGTGAGCGCGGTCACGGGAACGCCTGTCCACATCGACACCACGTCGGCGATCTCACGTTCGGTGACCTCGACGATGCGCCTGTTCTCAGGCTTGAGCCACTCCTCTTCGAGCGCACGCTTCTCGGAGAGCACACGCTTCTCCTTGTCCCGCAAGCTGGCAGCCTTCTCGAACTCCTGGGCCTCGATGGCTGCTTCCTTCTCGGCGCGTACCATGCGCAAGCACTCCTCGACCTCTTTGACGCCGGGAGGTGCGGTCATCATCTGGATGCGCATCTTCGATCCTGCCTCGTCGACAAGATCGATGGCCTTGTCGGGAAGGAAGCGATCGGAGATGTAGCGATCGGCCATGACGGCGGCGGCTTCGATGGCGCCATCGGTGATGCTCACGCGGTGGTGCGCCTCGTAACGATCGCGTAGCCCCTTGAGGATCTCGATGGTCTCACTCACCGACGGCTCTCCCACCAGTATCGGCTGGAACCGCCGCTCAAGTGCCGCATCCCGCTCGACGTACTTGCGGTACTCGTCGAGCGTGGTAGCACCGATCGTCTGGAGTTCGCCGCGCGCCAGCGCTGGCTTGATGATACTCGCAGCATCAATCGCGCCTTCGGCGGCACCGGCACCGACCAGCGTGTGCATCTCGTCGAGGAACAGGATGATGTTGCCCCGCTCCCGGATCTCCTTCATGACCTTCTTGAGGCGATCCTCGAATTCACCGCGATACTTGCTCCCGGCGACGAGCGCTGCCAAGTCGAGCATGTACAGCTGCTTGCCCTTGATGGTCTCGGGCACCTCGTCGGCGGATATCGCCTGCGCGAGTCCTTCGGCAACGGCTGTCTTCCCCACTCCCGGCTCGCCGATGAGCACGGGGTTGTTCTTGGTGCGGCGAGAGAGTATCTGCATCACCCGCTCGATCTCGGTGGCCCTGCCGATGACCGGATCGAGCTTGCCCTCCTCGGCAGAGCGGGTCATGTTGCGACCGAACTCGTCGAGCAGCGAGCCACCCGAGCCTGACCGCCGCTCCTCGCCCGGCTCGCCAGCAGTGCCGTAGTGGCCCGAGAGCAGTTGGATGACGGCCGTGCGCACCCGCTCGAGATCCGCGCCGAGGTTTAGCAGGACCTGCGCGGCCACGCCCTCGCCTTCGCGGATGAGCCCGAGGAGGATGTGCTCGGTGCCGATGTAGTTATGCCCCAGCTGCAGCGCCTCGCGAAGTGAGAGCTCCAGGACCTTCTTGGCGCGCGGCGTGAACGGGATGTGTCCTGTGGGAACGAAGGTACCCTTGCCGATGAGATCCTCGACCTGCTGATGGACGTCCTCGAGCATGATGTTGAGCGACTCCAGCGCCTTTGCGGCGATGCCGTCCTGCTCTCTGATAAGCCCGAGCAGCAGGTGCTCGGTGCCGATGTAGTTCTGGTTGAGCATCCGGGCCTCTTCCTGGGCGTAAACTATCACCCGGCGGGCCTTTTCGGTGAATCTCTCGAACATGTCTTTGACACCCCTGTCCTGAAATGGCGGTTGCGGGATTATCCTGCGTCCGCCAACAAGTATAACCGCTGCAGCGCAGCGAATGCGATGCTACGAGTGTTGAAGCAACCGTGATGCCATCGGGCAGACCGTTTGTGAGCCCTCGAAGGCAGGCAGACAGACGCGGCCCTCAGTCGTCCTTGAGCTCCGGCCTCATGTGTGGGAAGAGCAGTACGTCACGGATGGACGCCGAGTCGGTCAGAAGCATCACGAGCCGATCGATGCCTATACCGAGCCCCCCGGCTGGCGGCATGCCGTACTCCATCGCTCGCAGATAATCCTCGTCGACCGACATGGCCTCCTCCTCGCCGGCCACCTTCGCAGCCCCCTGGGCCATGAAGCGCTCACGCTGGTCGATCGGATCGACAAGCTCCGAGAAGGAATTCGCGATCTCGCGCCCGTTCACGATGAGCTCGAATCTGCCAGTGAGTTCGGGGTTGTCGGAGTCTCGGCGGGCCAGCGGAGAGGTCTCGAGCGGATAGCCCGTCACAAAGACCGGACCGGCCAACTCAGGCTCAACCAGCTTCTCGAAGAGCTCGGTGATGAGCTTGCCCTTACCCCAACTAGGCTGGATCGGCACCTGTTGGGAGCGGCATAGGTCGGCCAACTCACTCAGGGTCATATCGAAGGACACCTCGGTCCCACACGCCTCGCTCACCAGGTCGAGCAGGGTGCGTCGCTGCCACGGGGTCGCAAGATCGACCTGCGTCCCCTGGTACTCCAGCGACAGGGTCCCGAGCACTTCTGCGGCGATCGAGACGACCATCGACTCGGTCAGCTCCATCATCCCGTCGAGGTCGGTGAACGCCTGATACGCCTCGAGCATCGTGAATTCCGGATTGTGCCGAGGAGACATTCCCTCGTTGCGGAAGCTGCGGTTGATCTCGAATACCCGCTCGAATCCACCAACTAGCAGGCGCTTGAGATAGAGTTCCGGGGCGATCCTGAGGTACAGATCCATATCCAGCGCGTTGTGGTGCGTCACAAAGGGCCGTGCAGCTGCGCCCCCGGGCACCGGGTGCAGCATCGGGGTCTCTACCTCGATGAATCCCCTGGACTCCAAGAAACGTCTCATCGATGCGATGATGCGAAATCGAGTCTCGAAGACCTGCCTGACCTGTTGATTCGCAATCAAGTCGACGTAGCGCTGGCGATACCGGGTTTCGGTGTCAGTCAGACCATGGTACTTCTCGGGAAGCGGGCGCAGGGATTTTGAGAGTAACGTCACCGAAGTCGGCGCAATCGAGAGTTCTCCTCGGCGGGTACGCATGACCTCGCCCTCGGTACCGATCCAGTCACCGGCATCAAGGTCGTTGACGAACTCGAACCCCTGCTCGCCCAGCGAGTCCGGCCGACAGAAGAGCTGGATCTCGCCCGTGCCGTCCCTGAGCACCAAGAACGTGATACGCCCCTGATCCCTTTTGGCCACGACCCGGCCTGCCAGGCTAACGGTCTCGCCAGCGCTAGTGCCTGGCTCCAGGTCTGCGTGACTCTCGTGGAGTTCCCTCGCAGAAGCAGTGACTTCATATCTTGCGGGATATGGCTCGATGCCTGCCTCCCGGATGGCAGAAAGCTTCAATCGTCGTACGGCGACCGGATCCAGCTCCGTATGCCGCTCGTTCTCCCCGCTTGCATCCGAGAACCCCATGGTCACCTGGATATCTTCAGGATCTGATACTCGATCGTCTTTCCTGATGGCGTGAGGACGTGAACACTTTGATTCTTCTTGGCTCCGATGATCGCCTGACCAACTGGCGACTCATTGGATATCTTGTCGTGGGCAGGATCGGCTTCGGCAGAACCGACGATCCTGTACTTGTGGATGTCCCCGGTCTCGACATCCTGCAACTCGACCAAACTGCCAAGGCTGACGCAGTCGCACTTCTTCGGAGCTGCGATGATCATGGCGTTGGCCAGCAGAGAATTGATCTCGGCGATGCGACTCTCTACCCAGGCCTGCTCATTCTTAGCGTCGTCATACTCAGAGTTCTCGGAGATATCGCCAAACTCCTTGGCTTCCTTGATGCGCAGCCCCACTTCCCTGCGGCGCACCGTCTCAAGGTGGTTAAGCTCCTGCTCCAGTCGTTCTGCACCTTCGCTTGTAAGCGCAACTTCCTTCTGCATACTCTAGGACTCCTGTTTGTTGAAGGCCGCACTCGAGCGGAGGCAGCACAGATAGATAGAAACCGACGCCCCCCATTCCGGGAGAGTCGGAATTATTGCCGAAGTATACCCGAAAGCACGCCCCTGGCAAGATGTCGCTGATGTTTCGTTAGCTGGTTTTCGGAGGGACCGTGTCCTCTGAGTCATCGTCGTCAGTCTTATCGGCCTTAGCTTCGACCTTCTGGTCCTCGGCGGTCTCGTTCTTGCCCTCGACGCCTTCGCGGATGGCTTTGACGGTCTTGCCCAATGACTTGCCGAGCTGCGGAAGCTTCTTCGGACCGAAAAGCAGCAGGACGATGACGAGGATGATGATCAGTTCCATCGGCCCAGGGGTTGGGAGAAACGCCATGACTACTCCTTAGTTCGTGTTGCCGGCCAAAACTATACGATCACTGTGGGTGATCTGGACTAACCAATTCGCAGCGCACTTTGCGCCAACAAGCCTACCATCAGACTGTCGCAGATTCTACATCCGTGCGCGACAGATAGTACAGAGTGTGCATGAGCTCTCGCACCGGGTCGGTGTTATGCAATATCACGCCGTCTGGAGCGCTGACCATCGTCGATGAATAGTTCAACATCACGACCACCCCCGCCGCTGCCAGCATGTCGGCAACACCCTGGGCCGCGGAAGCCGGTACCGCGATGACTCCGATGCGAATTCGTTGCTCGGCCACTACCCTCGCCAGAGACGATACATCCTGGACCAGAAAATCGCCTATCCGCTTCCCGATCTTGCTCTGGTCGTTATCGAAAATCGCCGACAGCTGGAATCCGCGCGCCTTCAATCCCGGGTATGACGCAATCGCAGAGCCTAGGTGTCCGGCGCCCACGAGGGCTATCCTGTGAATGTGGTCGGAGCCCAGTATCCGCTGAATGCGATCGATGAGCATCACGACCTCATAGCCGACCCCGCGACGCCCGAATGAACCGAAGTACGTTAGGTCCCTTCTGATCTGAGCGGGGTTGACGCCCGTCATCTTACCCAGCCTCGCCGAGGAGACCGTGGGGTGGCCCTCCTGTCGCACCTGTATCAGGGCGCTGAGGTAGACAGGGAGTCGCTCGACGACTCCTTCGGGGACATGTGCTGCTTCAGACAAGAACGGTACGCCCTTCCAGAATGACGGTTACGAAAACATAGTAACCATTGTTACAACCCTTGGCAAGGCTTTCCTGATGCCCGATGGTACCCTCGATGCATCAAATGTCGATCTTGGCCCGTCGGAGATACGAGGTCATGTCTGCGCGGGTCACGATTCCTGCGAGGTTCCCGTCCTGTTTCACAATGAGCGCGCTGTGGGCATCTTTGCGCATCCGATCGAGAAGTTTGTCCGCAGGTGCGTCAGCCTCAATCACAAGTGACGCTAGATCGGTGTCGGTAATGTCCCTGACTCGGGTCATCGCCCATTCGGCGCGCGGCACCTTCTTGGCAGCATCCAGTGTAGCCATCCCGATGATAGCTCCCCCGTCGACCACCGGGTAGCGGGTATGCGGTCCTTCGACGAAGAAGTCGAATATCAGTTCCTCAACGGTGATATCCGCCGGAGCGACGACCACGTCTCTTGAGGCCACCGTCAGAACGGTATTCCGGTGCAGGCTCTCCTTTATGACCTGCTGCTTGTAAGCCGAATCTGCGAGCACGGTTATGAACCAGCCAACCAGACCGAGCCAAATCAGATTGAGGGAACCGGTCAAAACTGCGAAGACTGCGAGTGCCATAAGCGAGTATCCGATGAATTGACCAGCGCGACACGCCCAACGAGTAGCCCATAGCTGGTCCTTCGAGAGGCCCCAAAGCATGGATCGCAACACCCTATCCGCTGAATGCGATCGATGAGCATCACGACCTCATAGCCGACCCCGCGACGCCCGAATGAACCGAAGTACGTTAGGTCCCTTCTGATCTGAGCGGGGTTGACGCCCGTCATCTTACCCAGCCTCGCCGAGGAGACCGTGGGGTGGCCCTCCTGTCGCACCTGTATCAGGGCGCTGAGGTAGACAGGGAGTCGCTCGACGACTCCTTCGGGGACATGTGCTGCTTCAGACAAGAACGGTACGCCCTTCCAGAATGACGGTTACGAAAACATAGTAACCATTGTTACAACCCTTGGCAAGGCTTTCCTGATGCCCGATGGTACCCTCGATGCATCAAATGTCGATCTTGGCCCGTCGGAGATACGAGGTCATGTCTGCGCGGGTCACGATTCCTGCGAGGTTCCCGTCCTGTTTCACAATGAGCGCGCTGTGGGCATCTTTGCGCATCCGATCGAGAAGTTTGTCCGCAGGTGCGTCAGCCTCAATCACAAGTGACGCTAGATCGGTGTCGGTAATGTCCCTGACTCGGGTCATCGCCCATTCGGCGCGCGGCACCTTCTTGGCAGCATCCAGTGTAGCCATCCCGATGATAGCTCCCCCGTCGACCACCGGGTAGCGGGTATGCGGTCCTTCGACGAAGAAGTCGAATATCAGTTCCTCAACGGTGATATCCGCCGGAGCGACGACCACGTCTCTTGAGGCCACCGTCAGAACGGTATTCCGGTGCAGGCTCTCCTTTATGACCTGCTGCTTGTAAGCCGAATCTGCGAGCACGGTTATGAACCAGCCAACCAGACCGAGCCAAATCAGATTGAGGGAACCGGTCAAAACTGCGAAGACTGCGAGTGCCATAAGCGAGTATCCGATGAATTGACCAGCGCGACACGCCCAACGAGTAGCCCATAGCTGGTCCTTCGAGAGGCCCCAAAGCATGGATCGCAACACCCTGCCCCCATCCAGGGGAAATCCTGGAAGCATATTGAAGACGGCCACGGCTACATTGATGATCCCTAGGTACTCGAACGGTGCCCACCAGATGTTCGAGACTCCGGCCGTTGACATGACAAACGCCATGGCAGCAAAGATGGCTGCCAGCGCCAGGCTTGCCAGAGGCCCCGCAATCGCCATAACGAACTCGCGTCCGGGCGTGGTGGGGTCTTCCTCCATCTGGGCCACGCCGCCAAACAAGAACAGCGTGACCTTCTCGACTTTGATTCCGCCGGCGCGCGCAACAAGCGAATGGCTCATCTCATGAATCACGATCGAAGCAAAGAACAATAGCGCGGTCACCACTCCGCTGATCAAGTCCACCCCAAGCGTCCTGCCGGGGAAGGCGCTCGGAAAGTAGCTGAAGGAAAGAGTCGCCGAGACCAACACGAACACCACGATCCAGGTGATGTTCACCTCGATTGGTATTCCGAACATACGACCCATCCTGAATGAGGGTGCCGCGAACATGGTGTGACTTCCTTGTGATTGGTCTCTGGCGGACGTTTCTGTCTGTCAGTTTGAGGCTAAAAGGCAGCGCCAGTGAGCGCAGTGGCACAAGCGCACGTCCGCACCGTGGGTAGCTGTGGAATCATGCGGTGCAGCAACTCCTTGACCTTGGCGTTGTTCTGGTTGAAGACCCTGACGACCTCTTCGTTGGTCACCGGAGTAGCGCCCTCGGCGCCCACGTCGTGATCAGTAATCAGAGAAATGTTGCAGTAACAGATCTCGAGCTCCCTCGCCAAATAGCACTCTGGGTACTGGGTCATGTTGATGACTTCCCACCCCTGAGATGCGAACCACCGGGATTCCGAGCGGGTCGAGAACCTTGGTCCCTGAATCACGACCACGGTCCCTGTGGGGTGGGCCGTCACTCCCACCTCGCCTGCAGCCTCTAGGGCAACCTGCCTCATTGCGGGGCAGTAGGGATCGGCGGAAGAAACGTGAGTGGTTGTCGGGCCATCAAAGAAAGTGTCCTTGCGCCCCGAAGTCCTGTCGACGAACTGGTCGCATATGACGAAGTGGCCGGGCTCGATCTCATGTTGCAGCGACCCGCACGCATTTGGCCCGATGATCTGTGACACCCCAAGCTCCTTCATGGCCCAAAGGTTTGCTCGGTAGTTGATCATATGGGGCGGAAGGGAGTGGTCTTTCCCATGTCGAGGAAGAAAGGCGACTTTCCTGCCTCCGATCGTGCCGTACATGACGGGCGACGACGGGGCACCGAAAGGCGTCGTAACCTTGAACTCCTCAGGGTCATCCAGAAGCTTGTAGAATCCACTGCCTCCAAAGACTCCTATCTCGGCCTGGGGGTATCGCATATCGCTTCTCCTTTTCGCTATTCGTGTTTCGTTCGATGATCAGGTTATTCGAACGGTTGTGCCCGGTTCTATCCCGAACCTCTCCGCAGCGCTTCCACGCCGCAGCGCTAAAGTGAGCCAACCCGAAGAGTCTATCAGAGCGATTGGCTGTCCCTTCTCCACATCCGAGAAAGTCGAGCCGAAAGGTGCATCCACGGTGAGATGGCCGAAGCTGAGCTGCAGATGTGCGCTGCCCAAGTCATGCGCTCTCAAGTCATCAGACGTCACTGAGACCCTGATAGAGCCGAACCTGTCGATGTCAACTACTTCGGCGGTCAGCACTCCCGCATCGATCCTACACCGCTGGAACGGGGCAGGCTTGAGGGTGGCGGGATCGATCGGGATCCCTAGGGCCGCAGGCTCAACTCCACAGGCTAGAGCCGCAGCAGCAGGCGCTAGCACGTCGCGTGCATGGAAAGTGGCCAGGGGTGGGCGATGGTCGATCTTCCTCGGATTGAGGGCGACCACCTCGGCGATTCCGCCAGCCTTCTCGGCAGCGGGAAGGAGGACTCCGTTGTCAGGCCCGACGAGTCTGGTCCCTGCGCACGTGGTGATGCAAAGGTCGCTTCTCCCCCCGCCCACCCCTGGGTCCACGACAACCAGGTGGATGGCATCGGGCAACTGGTAGACCCCGGCGGCAGCGACGGCCGCGCCCTTCCTGATGTCGAATGGCGGTATCTGGTGACCCAGATCGACGATCTTGACATGAGGACATGCGTGATAAATGACCGCATGACATACGCCGACCCAAGTGTCATCAAGACCGAAGTCAGAGACGAAACCGATGACGTTCTGCATCCGTAGCCTCCAGATCGAAGGTGTCGAAAGTTGGCCGGTGGTCGATCTCCTACATGTAGAGGATACGTCATTTGCCCTTTGGGTTACTATTGTGAAAGCCACTGATTCTTGGAGGATGCAAAGATGCTCAAAGGCCGACACTACCCCATGATCGTCGGGCTCCTGTTAGCGACGTTGCTAGTCACTGGTTGCGCTGGACGCATCCAGATCACCTACGCTGACTCTGATCGCAGTCTCAGCGGCGCCATGCTCGGCGATGCGCTCGCAGACGTCGCGATCCCACAGTTCTATGGAACACCGGTCGCCGATGCTGCTGATCTGAGGTCGCAATCGCTCGCCGCCTTGCGCGAGAAGGGCGAATCACAGTCCGAACTAGCGGATCTTTTGACGCGAAGCTTCCCTGCCGAGGCCAGATCCGTCCCTTACTACTTCGAGGAAGCGACCGTTGATGGCCGCGAAGCATGGATAGTCGCCGAAGTATGGGGCTCTGAAGGTGGCGACCTGAACAACGGCCGGATTTGGGCTTTTGACCGGGCCTCGGGGGACATCATCGCGTCGACCACCCTGCCCCTGCGCTAGGCTGACCTCAGAGGCTGGATGCAACAATCTGCTCGAGCCAGTAGCGGAACGCCGACGCAAATCCGAGCTGCAGGATTGCCAGCCCGAGCGCTGTGGTGATTGCCAATGCAGCATCGCGCAAACGTTGCGCTTTTCGCTCGAAGAATGGCAGCAGGGTCACAATGACCAGGTTCACGCAAACGAACGTGAAGATGACGCTACCAGCCACGAGAACCGGATAACCCACGCCTAGCATCGGACCAAGGAACCAGAGCCCCACATATGAAGCGGGCACCGCAAGCACAAAAAGCAGTAGCTCTCTCGGGTTTCCCAAAACGCGCGCCCTCGACGACTGAACCCACAGCTGATTGTTGGTGAGTGCCACCACTATGGCTGCCAGGGCAAAACCAGTGGTCAGTCCTGTGATAAGCCGGAGCTCGTTGGTTGTCTCTCGGATACCTGCGGAAGAAGTGAAGCCGTCGAAGGCCATCACCAGCACGAACAATCCAAGCATTACCATTGGTCCACGCGAAGGAAGGCTCGATGGCCGCGTTCCACGATGCAAAGCCTTCAATAGCAAGAATGCGATTAGGAACCCAGCGTAGATTCCCGTATCCCGAACACAGACAGGCACCTGCACCCCGCCGCCGAAGAAGGAACGTTCTGGAAGCTGGTGACAAAGTCCGTACCCCAGCCATTGAAGCAGATCGAGCATCAGGGTCGCTTTCAATCGGTTTTCGAAGACTTGTGGATTGAATGTCTCGGGTCAGTGATGGTCGGGATGGCGGGATTCGAACCCACGACCTCTGCGTCCCGAACGCAGCGCTCTACCAAGCTGAGCCACATCCCGACGAAGCCGTATCATACACGGTTAGTCGACCCCAGAAAAGACCTCATCAGTGCGCTAATCGATGTGCACGTCAATCGAGCAGCATTGGAGCCGGACGACTTTAAGTCATCCGGCTCCAATTCGTTCGACACCCTACCGAATACTGGGCACGTCGTATTCAAGGTGGCAGTCAATACAGAACTGCTCGGTGTGGCATGCTTCGAGGCACCCAACAGAACCATCACGCGCAACCGCAGGTCCGTGAACTTCGTTCGTCCAAGGACGCCCATCGATGGCGCCGGGATGGTGACAGTCGCTACACAGTTCTCGGAACGTGTGGCAGTTCGCACAAACCCTCTGCTGAGCCTCACCCGTCACATGGAACTGCCTGAACTCCTGAGGATGTGGGACATCGAGTACGTGGCAGTCCACGCAGAATTCGTTGTCGTTTATCATTCCAGGGCCATGGCATACCGCACAAGCTTCAGGCTGAGCGTTGTACATCTCGGCATGGGTGCCAATTTGTGCTGCGGGCTTGCGGAGGAAATCGGCGGTTTGGTGTGATGCGGGCAGCGGATCGACCCTATTGTGGCAGTCCAGACAGAACTGCATGTCATGGCATGCGTTCAAGCAAACTTGAACGCCGCCTGTGGCAACAGCCTGTGCGTGCTGCACGCCCTCCCAGGCTACAGCTGGCTGATACTCCCAGTTGGACTCCACTCCATGATGGCATGTGTTGCAGAAGAGATCGTTGTCAGGGGTGGGCTGATGACAATAGTTACAGTAGACAGCCAGCTCATCTGAAACGGCTCCGTGTGTCTGGCGCTCGAATTCTGGAGTATGCGGCATCTCCATGCCGTGGCAATCAGAGCAGAAGCTCTGGGCGTGGCACGTGTAGCAGTAGTTGATCTGGTTTGCAGGAGGGATGTCGGTCCAAGGGTGATCTGGCTCGGCCGGGGTGTATGCTT
>JAMDCK010000059.1 GCA_023488435.1 Actinomycetota bacterium | reverse complement strand
GTAGAGGGTTTAGAAAATCTGAGAGCTGCTCGAGGCCGGAGCGTTAGAAGGCAACCATAGCGAAATCGTCGGTCCAAGTCCGAGCGACGCAGACTTAGAGCTCGTCCCTGATAGTGCATATGGTGGAGCCTAGGGGGATCGAACCCCTGACCTCTTGGCTGCCAGCCAAGCGCTCTCCCAGCTGAGCTAAGGCCCCATCATCTAAAATGCAACGTGCGCTAGTATACCAAGCTTTATCGCCAGGTCAAATCATCCTCCCGTATGGCCCGCTGGCTGAAACAATCGGCTCAAGTAATCGGTCACTCTGACTGTTTGAGCATAGCGACGCTTGGTCCCTCAATCCCTGATTGGTGGATGACCTCTCCCCTTCTTAGTTTTGCGATGGAGACAAACTCCGACGAGATCATCCCCAGAAGAATTAGACCGGCCCCGAGGATTCCAATGCTGGTGAAAGTGTCACCAGCGAACCACCCGAAAAGACCCCCCAGTGCGGGTTCACAGATAAGGATAAGGGCCGTTCTGGCAGGTGAAATATGTCTCTGGGCGTATGTTTGCACTGCGAACGCCACAGCGGAGGCCAGAATGCCTGTAAACAGGATCGCTACCCAAACGGATGTACCACTAGGAATGGAAAGAGGATCGACAGCAAGGGCTAGCACGGAACAGATAGCGGCAGTGGTTACCAGTTGTACGAGAGTTAGTGGTGCTACCTCGTGCCGCCTCCCAAGACCACCTAGAACAATCATGTGACCGGAGTACGCGAAGGCTGAGAGCAGCACACGAGTGTCCCCTGAACCCCACTGCCCCGTACCGCCTCCTGACAAGAGCCACAACCCGCCGACAGCGAGTAAGGCTCCAACAATGACCATGAAGCCTGGAATCCTTCGGAGAATGAGGGCTTGCAGTATTGGGGTAATTATCACGAACATCCCAGTGATGAACGCGGCTCTGCTAGCAGTGGTCTGCTCTAGGCCCCATGTCTGGAAAATGAATCCCAAGCAGAGGAATATACCCGCAAGAACCCCAACCCCCAAGGTATCACGCCGCAATGTAGTGATAGCTTTGGGGAATATCAGCGCAAAGACTGCGACGGCAATCCAAAATCTCCAACTGAGGAACGAAAAGGTCGGGTATGTCGCAATGGCATCTTTGACAATGACAAAGGTGCCGGCCCAAATAGCGGCCACGGCTACCAATCCGATGGTTGGGACGATTCGAGGGTGAGTAAGTGTCACTGATCGATTTGCTCGGGAACCGCGTTGCTTTGGGGAACCTCAACTCTTTCTGCGTCGCCCCACAACTTCTCGAGACGATAGAATTCGCGCTCATCCGGCTGGAAGATATGAACAACGACCTCGGCGAAGTCCAAGAGGATCCATCGCCCTTCGGCTTCGCCCTCTCTGCCGATGGGCTTCATGCGCACCTCGGTGAGCAGGGCCTTCTCGATTTCCTCGGCGATCACTTTGACCTGTCGATCATTGCGGCCAGTGCAGATGACGAAGTAGTCGGTGATCACGAGCTGCTCGGCAACGCGCATCACTACGATATCTTCTGCCTTCTTTTCGCCTGCAGCTTGTGCAGCGAGTACGGCTATCTCTCTTGTGTCCAGTTGTAGCTCCTATTCTTTGGGACCGAGGCGCAAAGCTATTCGGTAATCGAACATTATGGAGTCGATTCTGTGGGCGGATTGTAGTCCTGACCGATGATGATAATCACATCTGCGATACGCTGATCGGCCCTCTGGTCGACAACCTGTCCGACACCAAGGACGGAAGCGATCTCCTCTCCTGCCGTTAGCGGGCCGGACTGTACGATTATCTTCGTAAGCTCGTAGTCGAATCGATCTGCGTTCTTGGTGTCGATGACACGGAACCCCTCGCGGATGAGTTGCTGCGCCGCCTCCCCGCCAATACCCGGGAGGCCAGCACCATTGTAGATGATGACTCTGGTAGGAGCATCTTCCTCGGTGAAGGCGACTCCCCACCAGGTCTGGACTAGATCTGCAATCTCGTCTCTCTGAGGCTCGAAGTAAGTGTCTTGCCCAAGTGTGATCGGCTTGACGGGCATCGGGACCACGGCGACGTTCTCAGTCGGGGTTGCCTCGAAAGTGGAAAGGAGTGCACCCAGCGCCTGTTCGTCGAAATTCTCTTCCTTGATTGCCCCCACAGCACCCGAGAAGGATTGATCACGAACGATGGATTGGTACGTGCCTTCGTCAACGGTGATGTAGTACATGAAAGGCACGCCGAAAAAGTTCGAGAAGGCGTCAAGGGTGACATCGGAGCCTGTATCCCACGAAGCCGCCACTTTGTCGAAGCCTACACCTGGGATCTCTATGAAAGTTGCATCTGGGATAGCAATCGCATATATCGATTCCCTTGGGTGGTCAATCCTGACTGCCAGAAATCCGATTGCGACACCGGATTGGTCTTTTGCCACGACGAGGATGTTGTCGCGAGCCTTGTCCTGGCGCGACTCGGGAGTTTGGGCGGTGCCCGCCGCATGAATCGCCAGCTGTCGAGCTGCAGCATTAATGCCGACCGCAACCACCCACAAGGCCCCGATCGCAAACACTGCGACGAGCGCAATTACGGCGGAAGCACTGATGAGGCCGGTTACCCGACGCTTGGCGGCTGTCGTAGCTGCGCTTATGCTGCGACGAACACGGTGATTTCGAATCGCTGTTCTTGCTTTCTTATTGTTTCCGGTCGCTCGCCTAGAAGTGCGCCATCCGGAGGGCATGGTGGGTTCGGTGTGGGATTCTGTTGAGCGGCGCACCTTCCGATTTCTTCGGCTATTGTTCATGAGCGTATGACTCCGCCGAAATCCGATCCACAATGCTGTTCCACGAGTCTACAGTCACAGGATGCAGGTGTTGTTTGCGCTCAATGAGCTCGAAGAATGTTGCAGCGTACGCCGAAGAATACAGTTCGAAAAGAGTCCCCCTGCCGACCGATTCACGCAGGCGTTGGGCGCGCTGGCATCGTCGGCCAGGTTCGATCATGTCTGCTACGTAGACGATCATGTCAGCATCTGTCATCTCTGGTGATCCCAAAGTGTGCGCTTGAATAGAACGCAAAACGTCCTCGCCAATCCAAGGAAAGGTGGCCCGCAACTCCACCACGCCTACCTGAGCGTGCAGCAGATGTGGGGCCATCAGGTCCACAGCGTCTACGGGAATGCCGCACTCCTTTGCACGCGCTAGAAGCGTCGTGTCATCGACGGCCCTGGACCAATCATGCAAAAGTCCTGCAAGCATCACTGGCTCTGGATCAACCCCGTAAACAAGTGCAAGATCCTTTGCGCAGCTCGATGTGCCTGCGCAGTGAGCGTAGATGCCTGCTGGCATGTGCCCCTGCGCGATTTCTCGCACTGTCTGCCAGTCCACTCCGGTCATTTCAGTATACCCTCTGATAGAGTCCGTATTTGTGGATGTAGGCTACGACAGGCTCAGGAGTCAGGTAACGTATCGGCCTGCGGGAACCTACTCGTTCGCGGATATCAGTTGAGCTGATGGCCAAGGCCGGTACCTCGATAAACTCAACCGACAGGTGGGCTAATGACTCCGCATGCTCCTCGATAGCCGCACTGATGTCATATCCGGGCCTGGTCGCCGATATGAAGGTACACAGACCCCGGAATCGATCTGCATCCTTCCAAGTTGCTATCTCCCAGACTGCATCGGCTCCAGTAATGAAGTAGATCTCGACTTTAGGCCCGAATGAATCTTTCAGAGCCAGGATGGTATCGATGGTGTACGTGAGCCCAGCCCGATCGATCTCAAGTCTCGAAACGTCGAAGTCAGGATTGGCGGAGGTCGCTATGACGGTCATGAGGTAGCGATGCTCCGCCGAGGTCACGCTGACTTCGGTTTTGCGAGCAGGACTACCCGTGGGCATGAAGATTACTTTGTCGAGGTTGTACTGTACCAAAGCTTCGTCGGCGGTCACCAGGTGCCCAAAGTGTATCGGATCGAAAGTGCCGCCCATTATGCCCAGGCGCATCGGCTTTCTCACTGTCTTATCTGCCCGCTGCCATAGCCCACGTACTTAGCAGAGGTCAGGGCTGCAAGACCCATCGGACCTCTGGCATGGAGCTTCTGGGTTGATATCCCGATCTCCGCCCCAAGCCCGAATTCTCCCCCATCAGTGAACCTCGTTGAGGCATTGACGTACACGGCGGCTGCATCCACCTCGCTCACGAACCGTTGGGCTGCAGCATAGTCCTCAGTAACGATGGCTTCAGAGTGTCGAGTGCCGTAGGTGTTGATGTGGGAGATGGCCTCCCCCAGTCCAGACACCACCTTAACCGACAGCTTCAAGTCTAGGTATTCAGTTCCCCAGTCAGCCTCTGATGCTGGCTCTATCCGCATGACTGCACCCAGCGCACGCGATTGCTCATCGGCAAATATCGTGACGCCGTGCTCTTCGAGCTCCTTTAGGATCGGCGGGAGAACCGCTTTATAGCAGGACTCATCGACTAGCAGGGATTCGGCTGCATTACATACTCCAGGCCTCTGGACCTTTGCATTCAGGACAATTCTTTTGGCCATCTCGGCATCAGCGGTTCCGTGAATGTAGATGTGGCAATTTCCGGTTCCCGTCTCAATTACAGGAATCTGGGAGTTCTCCACTACGCTACGTATGAGACCAGCGCCACCACGTGGTATCAGCACGTCGATGTAATCATGCAAAGTCATCAGCTCTTCGGCGGCTTCTCTCTCCACCGACTCGATGGACGAAATGGCGCCCTGAGGCAAACCGAGGGCCATTGCTGCATTGGCAAGAATCTTGGTTAGCGCCATGTTGGAGTTGTGCGCAAGAGAACCGCCACGCAAAATGACCGCGTTGCCAGTCTTGATGCATAATCCAGCTGCGTCGGCGGTGACGTTGGGGCGGGCCTCGTAGATCATCGCCACGACACCGAGAGGCACTCTGAGCTTGACCAAGCGAATTCCATTGGGAAGCGTGCTGCCCTCCAGAACCTCACCAATCGGGTCTGGCAAAAGAGACAGGGCTTTGAGCGATTCGGATACGGACTTTAGGCGAACGGCATTGAGCTCGAGCCGGTCCAGCAGTGCTGGCGGCGTACCCTTGATCCGGGCGGCGTCGAGATCAAGCGCATTGGCGGCCAGGATCTCGTCTTGGTTGTGGGTCAGAGCGTGGGCCATGCCTAGCAAGGCATGGTTTCTAAGTTCCGACGATGTGGTTGCCAGGAAACGTGCGGCCTTTTGCGCCTGTATCGCCTGTGCGGTGATCTCCGACATTCTGCTTGGTTCCTTCCTCGACGGCTGTGCTACTGTCAGAAAACTACCAGATGATCCCTGTGTACGACTTCTTTTCCGGCAACCGATGGTCGTGCATGGAGTATCTCGGCTGACTTCAAACCCTTGACCGCATCGAGATCCACCGACGACATTCGAGTCAACCCTTGGGCGAGCAAGTTGCCTAGGCTGTCCTTCAATATTACCGTATCCCCTACCGAGAAACTTCCCTCAATGCTCACAACCCCAGCCGGTAGGAGCGATGATCCCTTGCCAACTATCGCCTGTCGGGCTCCGTCATCGATGATGATGGCTCCTGAAGGGGAGCCGGCCATAGCGATCCAGAGCTTGCGTGCACTGATCGTTTCCCCATCCGCTGCGAACCGCGTTCCTACTGCCTCGCCTTGAGCAGCCGCAACGATGACTCCGGGCCTGCGGCCATCGCACACCACCAGGGGTATACCCGCTCGCATGAGTAACTTCGCGGCCTTGACCTTGGTCGCCATTCCTCCGGAACCGATTGAGGTTCCTGCCCCTCCCGCACACTCAAGTACAGAATCAGTGATCTCATCGACATCAGTGAGTAATTCCGCCTCCGAATCAGTGCGTGGATCGGATGTGTACAATCCCTCTATGTCAGTGAGGAACAGGACCAGCTCGGCCTTGATCATGACGGCTACTAGAGCGGCAAGTGTGTCATTGTCGCCGAAGCGGATCTCCTCGACAGCGATCGAATCGTTCTCGTTGACTACGGGAACAACCCCCAGGGAGATGAGTCGGTCGAACGTGTTCTTGGCATTCAGGTATGAAGGCCTATGCGCTGTATCCCGGCGGGTCAGAAGAATCTGCCCGATCGGCATGTCGTAGGACTCGAACATATCGGAGTATTGTTGAAGGATGCGCACCTGACCGATGCTGGCGGCCGCCTGCAAAGAGGGCATATCTGAGGGCCGGGAATCCAGGCCGAGCGCCTCTATGCCGGCGGCAATCGCACCGCTCGAGACCAGCACCGGACTCCATCCAGATCCTACTAACGATGCGAGTGCATCAACTAGGGTCCGGATGTAGTCGACATCCAATCCTCCTGTGGGCGAGGTCAATGTCGATGAGCCTACCTTGATTACGATCCGCCTAGTCTCAGTCACTCACATCGCCCCCGATGTCCGAGAATTCGAACACAGCCCCAGCGATGTAGATCTCATCTCCCTCAACGGCTCCGGCCTCTTTGAGGGCCGCCTCAACACCCGCTTTGACAAGTCGTCTTTGCAGGAAGGCAAGAGCTTCGGCGTTGTTGAGTTCCGTCATGATGACCATGCGTTCGATGCCTTTACCCTCGACACGGAATCCTTCGTTCTCTCGGCGCACTTGGTACCTATAGTCAGTATTGGGTTCGAAGACATATCTAGCCTGCGATTCCGCCGTCAACTCGATAGAAGCTGTACGAATCTGATGAATTCGCTCACCCAAATGCAATATCAGGGACTCTATACCGCTGCCGGTGAGAGCCGATATCTCGAAATACCGAACGTCTCTTTGTTCGGCGAGTCGGCGTAGAGCTTCGGCCCTTGAAGCAGTTTCAGGCATGTCGGCCTTATTCCCGATCAAGATGTAGGGGCGCTCCGACAGCTCCGGACAGTGCGCAGCAAGCTCGTTTTCAATTATCCGGACGTCATCGATTGGATCACGGTCCTCATAGCCACCCGTTAGGTCGACTACATGAAGCAGAAAGGCAGCGCGCTCCACATGCCGTAGAAATTTGTGACCTAGGCCCTTTCCGTCACTGGCGCCCTCAATCAATCCGGGGACATCGGCAACCACGAAAGAATGGTCTCCGGCGCTGACAACGCCAAGGTTCGGGACAATTGTAGTGAAGGGGTAGTCAGCGATTTTGGGCCTAGCAGCACTCATCTTGGAGATGATGGAGGACTTCCCGACATTGGGTAATCCGATTAGGGCCGCATCCGCCATGAGCTTGAGCTCTAGCTCAATCCATCTCTCTTCACCTGGTTCACCAAGCTCCGCAAAAGCGGGTGCCCGCTTGGTCGGAGTGACGAAGCATGTGTTGCCTCTGCCACCTTTCCCACCTCGGGCGACCACTATTCGACTTCCATGTACTGCCAAGTCTTTGACGAGTTCACCGGAGGCAACGTCCCTTACTACCGTACCGACCGGAACCCTAAGGACCAGATCATCGCCGGACGCTCCATCCAGGTTAGAGCCCTTACCGTGTCGTCCGCGGGTAGCTTTGTGATGACGGCGAAAGTGATACTCGAGCAGAGTGGTGATGGCGGCATCGGCTTGGACGATTACGTCGCCTCCCATTCCTCCATCGCCACCGTCTGGCCCGCCCTTAGGGACATGGGCCTCTCGGCGAAAAGAGCAGCAACCCGCACCCCCATTCCCGGCGGTCACCTGGATCTTTACCTGGTCGACGAACATGTTATCTGGCAACTCACTCAACCTTTCGCAAGAAACAAAGGAGGCCCCCCGTTTGAAAGATGGCGGAGGGCCCCTGGTCCTTCATCGATTATCGGTTCTTATGTCTATCCCGCAACAGGGTCGATATGAACTCGACGCTTGAGGCCGCGGGAGAAGCGAACGACGCCGTCTGTCCTTGCGAAAAGCGTGTCATCACTGCCACGCCCGACGTTTTCGCCTGGATGGATACGGGTTCCACGCTGGCGTACGAGAATCGATCCAGCCGTGACCACCTGCCCGTCGAAACGCTTGACACCGAGGCGCTTCGCCTTGGAGTCACGACCATTCTTCGTGCTTCCCATTCCCTTTTTATGTGCCATGGATTCTCAGCCTACTTTCAATAATTCGACAGACCAATGCTTGAATGGTTGCTTTATCAGCCAGAGGCCTTCTTCGAGTGCACGCCGCAGAAGTCCGATCCGTCCTTCGCCTTGTTCGAGCAAGGTTCGCCGCTGGACTTTTGGGCCTTACATGGAGCAGGAGTGGTAGCGTCTACCGACGCAGTTTCAACCGCAACGGACACGACCTCTGTGGGCGACTCGGAAACCTTCTCGACCTTGGCCTTCGCCTTTGGCTTCGATGCTGGCGCCCCTATACTGATGTCAGTAATGAGGAGACGCGACTGAAGCTGCCTATGGCCCTTGAGGCGCTTATACCCTTTGCGCTTCTTGAACTTGAATACGACTACTTTGTCACCGGCGAAGTGCTCGATGACCTGAGCTGTGACGGTTGCCGAGGACAGCGCCTGCGCTCCAGTACAAATGCTCTCGCCGTCAACGGCGAACAATACCTCTAGGTCGACGGCCTCTCCAACAGGTGCGTCAATCTTCTCGACGACAACCTGGGCGCCTTCGGTGACCTTGACTTGCTTCCCACCAGTAGAAACTACAGCATACATACTTGTAGGCCTTTCTTATTAGCTAAATGCACAAGAGGTGATGGTACCAGCCGAGATCGAAGTAGTCAAACAGAAGCTGCTCACAATCTTGGAGGAATTCACGCATCACGTCGACTCCCCTCGAGCAGGATCTTGACGTCCACTGGCCCACAGGATTCATCGGGTACAACTGTAACATAGCGACCCGTAGTCGACCGCATTCTTGGGACAAGGTTGGTGCCAGGTGCCATCAGCATTCGATATGTCTCGGGATTTACAGCGACCAGATACGCGGTGGCCTTGCCTTGGCGGATAGCGGATTTGATCGCTCTTTCGACGGAGATGCGTCGGGTTAGCGTCGAGGGGATCCTTCCTCGGCCATCACAGCACGAACACTGCTCGGTGAGGGAGGTATTGGCCCCCTCTGAAAAGGGCCTTCGAGTGACCTCGAGTAAGCCGAATCTGCTGAGTTCTCCAATCTTGTGGCGAGCCCGATCCCGCTCCATCGCTTCGGCGAACCTTCGGACGATTTCATTACGGTGGTAGGATTCGCCCATATCGATGAAATCGATTACCACGATTCCACCTATGTCGCGCAGCCTCAATTGACGGGCGATCTCCAATGTCGCCTCGGAGTTGGTCTGGAAGACGGTTTCTTCAAGATCATGTCTGCCAACGAATTTGCCGGTGTTCACGTCAATGACAGTGAGTGCCTCAGTGTGGTCTATGCAAATGTACCCTCCGCTCGGAAGATCGATAGATCTAGCAAGCATATTCTGGAGTTCAAATTCGATACCGAACGATTCGAACAGAGTTCGACGACCGTCCTTGTGTAGGTGTACCTTGCCGATAGGCTTGGAGGATGATCTTTTGAGGAATGAGACGACTTTTGCATGTACCGACTTGTCATCTACCACAAGCCTCTTGAAGTCGTCGCTGAAGACGTCGCGAACCAACCTGAGTGCGAGATCGATTTCTGTGTAGATGACCTCAGGCGCCAGTCCTTCTTCTGCCTGACGACTGACCCGTTTCCACAGCCTGAGCAAGAACTCAAGGTCAGAGAGAATATCCTTCTCGCTGATGTCTTGAGCGGCAGTTCTGATGATTGCCCCAACATCCGCAGAAAGATGCGGAGCGATAACCTCTTGGAGTCGAGCACACTCTTCCTTGTCAAGCTTCTTCGAGACGCCGATGGTGGCCGCGAATGGAGTCAGAACGAGGAATCGCCCAGGAAAGGTGATCTCTGCAGTAACGCGACAGCCTTTGGTACCAATCGGGTCTTTCGTGACCTGGACCATGATCGGCTGGTCTAACCTGAGCAGCGATTGAATCTCACGCTTTGCCCCAACGGTGCCAATCAGTTGTGCAGGGATGTCGTCAACGTGAAGAAAGGCATTCTTCTCCAAGCCTATATCGATGAAAGCGGATTGCATCCCTGGCAGCACATCACGCACCAGCCCGAGATAAACATTCCCTACCACCGAGCGCTTGGGTCTTTCGAAGTAGACCTCGGCAAGTGATCCGTTTTCAAGAATGGCGACGCGGGACTCGAGCGCGTCGTATGAGATCAACATCTCGCGAACTATTTCCCCCATGTCAGGGCACTCCTGTCAAATTGGGCGCTTTAGCAGACCTGACTTCGATTCAACCAGGGTATCTAAGCGCATCACCGATTTGACGGCGGCAGAGCGATCGTGACGATGTAGGGCTTCAGCTATCAGAGCCTCGGGCCTCAATGAACCTGCGGACCCCATACGAATCGAGAGTCCGACAGAAACCGAGTCCTGCGAATCTTGCCTGACTACGGCCTCCTTCGGGAGGCATGTCATCAGGTCGTAAACCTTTGTCCTGCCTTTTTGCTTGATAGTGACGCTACCCTCATCGATAAGTTCGTCTAGCGCCGTACGGACCAGCTCCTCTGTTGCTCCACCTCCAGTCACAAGAACCTCGTATACGCCGATAGTGCATTGAGCCGAAAGCGAAGAGTCCTTCATGTGGACATACTTAGCCTCCGATGGACTCAATTCTTCAGCCAAGCTGGATTGTACGACATCCAGGGCAGTGTCGGTGGGTACATATCGCCGAAGCCATACATCCACATACTCGCGCATCCCGCCTGTGCCCACAGGCAATGCCGGACCAAAAGCAAGCTTCATCCTTGGGTTGTAGCCCTGGGTCAAGCTGAACTCGATGCCGGATCGCCGGATTCCACGTTCAATTGCATGGGCATACTCCAAATGCGACAAGAACCTAAGCCTGTTTCTCTTGCCGCAACAGAGTCGAAGACGAAATTCACCGGAGGCCATCGCGGCTCCCCGCCAATAAGATCGACCAGCCGGGACGATTCGATGAACAAACCCCGCAGCCTGTGCAACTTACGAAAGAGCAATCTGCAGTGGTGGTTGCCTCACCGCAGCGCATCCACTCAGCCCACAGATAGTCGTCACTTACTCCGGATGAAATATGGGCCCACGGCAAGAGTTCGTCTTTTTCGAAATTCAGCTGCGCTGAAGCATCCAAGGAGGTCCCATGGTGCTCAAAAGCCTCGACCCAGGGCGTCAGTGTGAATCGCTCGCTCCAAGTGTCGAAGAGTGACCCGTTGGCCCATGCGCGCTCAATGACTTTAGACATCCCGGCATCGCCACGAGCTAATGCGGCCTCGAGAGTCGAGACATCGGCGTCGTGCCAAGATAGATCTACGCCCTTTCTGGGCATCGCTTCCCTCAGGACTTGTTGTCTGCGAACGATCTCCGAACGAGATATTTGGCCGATCCACTGGAATGGAGTATGAGCCTTGCTCACGAGTACCGAGACCGAGACCGCGATGATGATGGATCCTCGCTGCTGTGGTGGAGTCGAAGCACGTGCCTTGGCAAGCACCTTTGCCACCAGTTCCCCGATTCCGACAATGTCATCATCGGTCTCGAAGGGCAGACCGATCATGAAGTACAGCTTGACCCGCCGCTTCCCGCCGAGAAAAGCTCGCTCCACTGCCTCGAGGAGGGAGTGTTCCGTGACGTTCTTGTTGATGACATCACGCATACGCTGTGTGCCGGCCTCCGGAGCCAGAGTCAGTCCCGTCGATCTGCCCGATGTGGCCGTGAGAAGGGATTGTCTAACCGCATCTGCATCAGCTCGCAGGCTGGGCAAGGAGATTGACGTGCCCGAGTCTTTGAAGATGCGTATCAGCCGTCTGATTATCTGGTCAATCTGTGAGTGGTCCGTAGTGGAGAGAGAGGTGAGTGAGACTTCATCGTATCCGGTGCATCGAATAGCTTCTGCGACTTCTCTAACTATCGAGTCCTGATCCCGCTCTCTTACCGGGCGATAAACCATGCCGGCTTGGCAAAAGCGACATCCTCTAGTGCAACCGCGCATGACCTCTACAGTAACGCGATCGTGCACTGCATCCATGTACGGAACAATCCTGCAACCCGAGGAGCGCGGAAATTCCTCCACGGGTGCAATTCGTTTACGGATTCGTGGGCCGTCATCAGATGCCGGTTCTCGATGAGAGGATCCTGCTCCCGCCGACTGCCGTCGTGGGCTGTGGATGCCGGGTACATAGACTCCCGGGATTCCAGCAAGCATCACAAGAATGGTCTGGCGGGAAGCTTTCTCGGACAAAGCGGCTCTATGTGCCGCTATTAGCTCTCCTATGGCTTCCTCGGCTTCGCCAATCACGAAGGCGTCGAAGAACTCGGCCATCGGTTCAGGGTTATACGCACATGGGCCGCCGCCGATGACAATCGGGTGCCGAGCCCCGCGCTCAGCTGCCCTTAGCGGGATGCGCGCAAGGTCGAGGATCTCGAGGATGTTGGTATAGGTCAACTCGTACTGCAGTGTGATGCCGATCAGGTCGAAATCGATGAGCGGCTTGAATGACTCTAGCGAAAACAACGGAATATCGGCTGCTCGCATAGCCTGGATCATATCCACCCATGGCAAATAGGCGCGTTCGGCTACACAATCTGGGAGTGAGTTGATCCGTTCGTACAAGATGGCCAGCGCCTGGTTCGCAATCCCGATTTCATAGACGTCCGGGTACACGAGAGCACATCTATAGTCAGCATCCGGATGATGGACCGCACCGAATTCCGAATCGATGTAGCGTGACGGTCTTTCAACATTAGCAAGTAACGGCTGAATCCTAGATTCCAGGTCACTCACCGGAATTTGGCCCCTTAGCAGGACCGGCGGTGCGAGTCAATATCTCATCGACTCGGCGACTTACGCTCGGATTGTCGCTCGTGCCTTCGAAGTAGCGAATAGCGGCGTACCCTATAGCCAACGTGCCCGCATACGCAATGCCACTCTTCATGGCCCATCCAAGTGCGGGAATCAAACCAACGACCTGTCTGGCAGCTGCACGCATCACTACTGCGCCACCAAGGACACCAAGGATCTCTCTGACCCTTGCTAGTCCGATGTCCTCACCATATGTCGCAGCGATTTGCAATACCATTTTGGCCTGATTAGCGGTCATCACCGGCATGTCGGCGCCCGGGATGATCACCACGCCGCCGACAATAGCATTCTGGACCGCAGTACTACGGATGTACTCCGTTGCAACGGCCCTCCGAGCGAAGGGTAGATTGTGAGCGAGCACCAGCCTCTTGGCTGGTAGCGCGTCTGAGAGCCACCCGGCGAGCTCTTGGTCGAACAGCGCAGCTGGGTCGTCACCCAGAACAAGGATATCGCTATCGATTCCCTGGACATCTTTGGTGGTCACAAGACAGGTGGCAGAATCCGAGAGGCGGACATGTGGAATCCCCCTTGATTGGGCAGCCCCTAGTAGGGATTGCATTTCTTCGGACCCGGATCCAACAATTGCGACAAGGGCGTCAGCCTGAGAATGAAGGACAGGCAACTGGCCAGGTTCAACTACTTGAATCACCACCTGCGCCGACGCCGTCGGGACGAAGAGTCTTTGTGCCTCACTAATGAGTATGTCTGCGGCATCGTAATCGATCGCGACCTGGAGAGTCAGATCCCTCCTGCGCTCCCTTTGAAGGTCGAGACCGCTTCGCGAAACATCAAGAATCTTACCGGGCAATCCCATGAAGGCCCCCTTCGGCCAAGATCAAGCACCATACCTGCGCGACCATATCGATAACAGCATACCAACAGCAGCGAAATTCACTATCATGAAGGAAGAACCGAAGCTCATGAATGGCAACGGCAGTCCGGTAATCGGCATCAGGCCGATCGACATGCCGATGTTCTGAAGGATCTGGAACGTCCACATGCTGACTATTCCTGCAGCTATAAGTGTGCCGAACAGGTCTCTGGACTGGCTTGCGATGTTGAGGGCAGTTAGCAGAAGCATGAGATACAGGAGCAGCAAACCAATCGCGCCGATGAATCCGAGTTCCTCGCCGAGCACGGCGAATATGAAGTCGGTGTGCCGCTCTGGAAGGAAATTAAGGTTGCCCTGGGTTCCTGTACCCAACCCGTTTCCTGCAATTCCGCCAGAGCCCACCGCGATCTTTGATTGAGCAAGATTGTACCCTGCTCCTCGGGGATCCAACTCGGGATTAACGAACACCAACAATCGATTCTTCTGATACTCCTGGAGTAGCCCGGCCTGCAAAACACCCGCTACCGCAACGATTCCCACCAATGCGATGACCAAGAAGAGTCTCGGCTTGAGACCTCCGACCATCAGCATACCTAGAGTTATCGCCACAAATACGAGCCCGGTCCCCAAGTCCGGCTGAAGCATGATCGCAGCCAGCGGGACAAGCAAAAATGCGAACACTTTGACCATGTCCTTCGATTTGTCGATCACGCCAGCATAGCGGCCAATGACTATCGCCATGATCACGATAGTGACCAATTTCGCTGGTTCAGAGGGCTGAAAGAGTCTGAAGCCTGCGACTTGAAGCCACGCTGTAGCTCCGCCGGCCTCGGCTCCAATCCCTGGAATCCTGGGGGAGATGATCAATAATAGATTGAACAGCATCAACGGCCCAAGCCACCCATGCAGGCTGCGATAGTCGAAACGCATAGCCACCACTAGGAAAACAAGCCCCAGAAGAACGCCGACAAGATGTCTTTGAATCATGGCGTCACCAGCAGTCATGCCCGACGTCGCCGAGCGCACCACGATTGCGCCGTAGATAGTCAGGGAAACAACAGCGGCTAGCAGGGGCCAATTGAAGTACCGGGTGATGTGCATCTTCTCACTGCGGACCATGTGTCACCTCGACTGATCGACTGCGGTGACGCGTTCAATTGGTATGTCGAATGCTGCCGAGAAAATCTCTCTAGCAGCTGGGGCGGCTATTGCACCGCCACCGCCGGCCTGCTCTACCACGATCGAAAGCGCATATCGCGGTTGATCCGCGGGGGCAAAGGCAGCGAACCAAGAGAAGTTGTCTTTGTTCGCAACCTGCGCGGTACCGGTCTTCCCCGCAACAGTAATGGGAAAGTTTCGGAAAGCCCCTTTTGCGGTTCCCTCAACGGTCACATCCAGTAGCATCCTAGATAGATTCTCCAGGTGCACGTCGGATGTGCTCGCCTCGAAGGCCACTGCTTGCTCCCCTTGGACAACGGACTCTCCGCGAGAATCGAGGACTTCCCTGAGTATGGTTGGACGCATCACGACCCCGCCATTTGCGATTCCGGCGTACAGCGATGCAATCTGCAAGGGGGTGGCAAGGACATCACCCTGTCCGATAGAGAGATCGACCGCTTCTCCAGGTAGCCACGTCTGGAACTCTGGGAAGTCCCGGTTCATCTCGGCTTTCCATTCAGGGTCAGGAATTCTGCCTGCAACCTCACCAGGAAGATTGATTCCCGTGAGCTGACCAAGTCCCCACTGGCGAGCATACTCTTGGAGGGAGTTGTCATCGCGCTTGTAAAACTCATATCCGATGTTGTAGAAGACCACATTGCAGCTGTCGATCATGCCTCCCGCAAGAGTGCGCACGCCATGCCCCGAGCGATCCCAACAGAATTTGGGCCACCGCTCACCCATTCCAATCCATCTTCCTTGGCAAACGTACCGTCGACTGTAATCGGTTACCTCATTAGCCAGGCCGGCCATTGCGGTGATGACCTTGAACGTCGAAGCTGGTGGGTACAACCCTGACAAGGCTCGGTTCGTGAGGGGATATCCACTACCCTCAGCGGTCAACATGCGCCAATTCTCCTTAGATATGCCACCAATGAACAGGGTTGGGTCGTAGGAAGGCAGGCTTGCCATTGCCACAACCTCGCCCGTCTCCACGTCGAGAACCACCGCAGAAGCGGCTGAAGCCGCGGTGTAGCCGTCCGACCTGGCCACTTCCATCGCGCGCACTAGCGCATCCTCGGCGGCTCTTTGGACATCCAAATCAAGCGATAGGACAACATCACGGCCCGGTACAGGCGGAACTTCCTTGAGTACAGTGCTGATCCGGCCAGAGGCATCGACTTCTACTCGTCTGTATCCCTTGTCGCCACGGAGCACCGACTCAAATTGGAATTCGGCGCCGCTCTTTCCAACCAGATCTCCGAAAACGTACTCGCCCTCAGGAGCAGCAGCGAGTCGCTCTTCTGAGATCTCACCGGTATACCCCAGCACATGTGCAGCAAGTACACCACCCGGATAGGCCCGGACTGGAATCACCTGTACGTCAACCCCGGGGTAACTGGCTTGGTTCTCAGACAGGTAAGCCACAGTCTCCCGACTTACGTCGACTGCAAGGACACGGGGTGTCAATGGAGCTTCCCTAACAGATTCAACCCGATCCTTGAGCTCCTGGACGGGGATACCGAGCACTCTTGAGAGGGACGCCAAAAGCTCGTCGTCGGACCGAATCGAACGATTTCCGACAACCGCCAACGACGGGCGGTTCGTCACGAGCGGCCTACCGTCACGATCGAGTATGCGGCCTCTAGGTGCAGCGATAGGTATCTCTCTGATGCGATTGCTCTCAGCGCGTGCCGCGTACTCCTCGCCCGACAGAACCTGCAAGCTCCAGAGTCTAAGCGAGAGTACCACCACAATTGCGACTATTAACGCCGAGAACAGCGTCAGTCGTCCGCTGGTATCCTTGAATCTATATGCCATCAAGTCGATCTCTCTAGAATCGGTCGTAGTCGAATGCCTCGCACAATGACGACATCGCAATCAAGCCCAGGTGTCGCCCCCGGCTCATCTTCCGATCCTGCGAAATGTCTGCACTGTGCGATCCTGCCGCAAGAAGTGGGCCAATATCGGAAATATGCCGACAGCGATAGCCCCGTTATACGCCGCTGTCGGCAGAACGACATCCGTCAAAGTTGGCAGGAAAGCAATCCCCTCGCCGAGCAGGAGCAAGGTGACTGCATAGAGCAACTCGGCGACGAGACTGGAGACCGCAACTATTACTACAGGCAGCTTCCACCCTTCAGCAAAAGTATTATGCCGCAAAGCACCAGCCATGGCACCGGCAACACAGAATGACAGCGCGGACACCCCAATCGGACCGCTGCCGATAAAGTCAAATATCAATCCGCACGTGAATCCGATGATGGCGCCTTGTCGCGACCCTCGAAGCAAAGCGATAGCCGCCATGAGGACAAAAACGATATTCGGAACGATCCCGAAGATACCCAGCTGTGGAGCGATGGCGATCTGGAGGAGGAAAGCGACTACGAGCACGCCGACTGTTCCGGCGTTTTGACTCATTGGGCAGCCCCCTCTTGAATCGGAACGCCCCGGCTCATCAAGACGACGACATTCTCAACGGCGCGAACGTCTACCAAAGGCTCGACTGTAATCGACTGGAACAGGTCTCCGCGCCTCACTTCGAACTCACCTACAGATCCAATCAGCAGACCTTTCGGGTACATCCCGCCTATACCAGAAGTGAGTACGGGCTCACCGGCAGTGACCGTGGTGTCTAGACTCACAAAGTCCATTGTGAGTCGTCCATCGGTAGACCCTGCGACAATACCCTCTTGCCGCGTGGACTGGAGGATCGCTGCAACACCACTTTTCTGGTCAGTGATGAGGCGGACCCGGGAGCTTCTGTCATTGACCTCGAATACATGCCCGAGAAGACCTTCGGGCGCCAGAACAGGCATCCCTGCTTCCAGGCCATCTTCACTACCCCGATCGATAGTCAGCACAGCTTCCCAAGTACTGACCTGCCTTCCGATGATTCGGGCCCCAATCGTATCCAGGTCCTCTTTTGCAACAAATTCCAAAAGTCGTGTAAGACGTTGATTCTCCCTCCGCTCCTCCTCGAGTAAGGCGACCTGGGCGCGCAATGCGGTGTTCTGTGCCTCCAGGGCCGCAAGGTCCGCCGGCCTTGAGGTTAGGCCAGAGAACCATCGAGAAGCAGACCGGACGGGCGAGAACATCCAGCTACCGGCAGCCGCAATAGGAGTAACTACAACTTGGACGCCTTGCCGAATCGATCCGAATGCGCTTTCTTCTCCGCCGCGATGATCGATAGAGGTGATGAGCATGGAAGCGATGATAAGGCCACCGATAAGAACCTTGTCGGTGATTCTAGGCTTGGTGCTGGAAATCTTCACGGACCGACTTGGCTTCCTAACGTGTGGTGGTCAAGACCTTCTTGAGGGCGTCTATCTCCTCAAGTGCCATGGCCGATCCATCAACAACATTGGTGAGTGCGTTTTCAGATACATGAACTGGCATACCTGTTTCGCTGCGAAGGCGCTCATCGAGGCCTTTTAGTAACGAGCCTCCGCCGGTCAGGACGATACCGTATTCCATGAGATCACTGGCAAGCTCAGGAGGAGTTCGCTCTAAAGTGCCTTTGACAGCATCTATGATCGCAACAACCGGTTCTTCCAGCGCCTCTCTGATCTCCTCTGACTCCATGGTGACATTCTTTGGGAGACCTGTGAGAAGATCACGACCGCGAATCTCGACATCGATCTCCTCAAGCATCGGCCAGGCGCTTCCGATCTCAAACTTGATCTCTTCTGCTGTTCTCTCCCCTATAAGCACGTTGTAAGTGCGCTTGACGTGGTTGATTATGGCCTCATCAAATTCATCGCCCGCTATGCGAATCGACCGGGCAACAACTATTCCCCCCAGTGAGATGACGGCGACCTCAGTTGTGCCGCCGCCAATATCGACAACCATATTGCCGGTCGGCTCCTGAATCGGCAGTCCTGCACCGATGGCCGCAGCCATCGGCTCTTCGATAAGAAAGGCTTGTCTTGCGCCCGCTTGCATGGTTGCCTCAAAAACCGCTCGTTTCTCAACTTCGGTGACACCAGATGGAACACACACAACCACGCGGGGCTTGGGTTGCCATGGGAATCTCTTCACCCTGGTCTGGTTGATGAAATACCGCAACATCGCTTCAGTGACATCGAAGTCTGCAATGACGCCATCTTTGAGTGGGCGGATAGCTACGATACTGCCGGGGGTGCGACCCAGCATTCGCTTGGCCTCCATTCCGACTGCCAGCACCCTTTTAGTATCCTTTTCTACAGCGACAACAGAGGGTTCCGTGAGAACGATTCCTTTGCCTCTGACCGATACCAAAGTGTTCGCTGTACCGAGGTCGACGGCCATATCGCAGCCGATGGAGTTGAAGAGTATATCGATAAGCGACACAGTCGCTTTCACTTCCTTTCGTTGCCCAGCAATAAAATGCGCTCCCCCGTCCGAAAAACGTCGTCGGAGAAGAGAGTCGCATCAGCAATAACGCCTCATGGGGATGCGTCGCGAACCTAGTTTAGCACAGCGTCGACCAACTTCATCAACGATAGGACAACATCTAGCAGCCAGAATCCGCTGTGGCTATATGAGGCCAGACTCCTTGAGGCTTGCGAACTCGCCCCCATCACCGATGCATCAAATTCATCGCCCGCTATGCGAATCGACCGGGCAACAACTATTCCCCCCAGTGAGATGACGGCGACCTCAGTTGTGCCGCCGCCAATATCGACAACCATATTGCCGGTCGGCTCCTGAATCGGCAGTCCTGCACCGATGGCCGCAGCCATCGGCTCTTCGATAAGAAAGGCTTGTCTTGCGCCCGCTTGCATGGTTGCCTCAAAAACCGCTCGTTTCTCAACTTCGGTGACACCAGATGGAACACACACAACCACGCGGGGCTTGGGTTGCCATGGGAATCTCTTCACCCTGGTCTGGTTGATGAAATACCGCAACATCGCTTCAGTGACATCGAAGTCTGCAATGACGCCATCTTTGAGTGGGCGGATAGCTACGATACTGCCGGGGGTGCGACCCAGCATTCGCTTGGCCTCCATTCCGACTGCCAGCACCCTTTTAGTATCCTTTTCTACAGCGACAACAGAGGGTTCCGTGAGAACGATTCCTTTGCCTCTGACCGATACCAAAGTGTTCGCTGTACCGAGGTCGACGGCCATATCGCAGCCGATGGAGTTGAAGAGTATATCGATAAGCGACACAGTCGCTTTCACTTCCTTTCGTTGCCCAGCAATAAAATGCGCTCCCCCGTCCGAAAAACGTCGTCGGAGAAGAGAGTCGCATCAGCAATAACGCCTCATGGGGATGCGTCGCGAACCTAGTTTAGCACAGCGTCGACCAACTTCATCAACGATAGGACAACATCTAGCAGCCAGAATCCGCTGTGGCTATATGAGGCCAGACTCCTTGAGGCTTGCGAACTCGCCCCCATCACCGATGATGACATGGTCAAGAAGCTCGATACCTAGCAAATCGCCTGCCTTCGTCAATCGATGTGTCAGTTGAATGTCTGCGCCTGAGGGAGTTGGGTCTCCGCTTGGATGGTTGTGTACGACTACGATTGATGCAGCCGAAGCCCGCACAGCGAACTTGAACAACTCTCTTGGATGGACGATGGATGCGTTCAAACTACCGACGGAAACCTCCTGCATCTTGAGCAAATGGTTCTTTGTTCCCAGCGCCAAGGTGCAGAATCGTTCACGATCGCTACCCCGAAGAAGCGGCCAGCAGTAGTCGAAGACGTCCCGTGGGGTCGAGATCACTGGCTTGTTTCCCTGTCTCCAGGCCCCTGTCCGGCGACTCATTTCCAAGCAAGCCAAGAATCTTGCTGCCTTCGCAGGTCCGATTCCCGGCAAGCAAGTCAGGTCTTCTGCACATATCTGCCAGAGTAAATCCGGTGTAGGGTATGCGCTAATCAATGTGTCGACAACATTGGGATCAGTGCTCCCTAGCATCACTGAAATCAGTCCAGCGTCGCTGACCGCCCCTGGATACCCCTCTACCAGATGAGACTCAGCCGATCCTTCTCCCCAAATCAAACGTAGCGTCACTCCACATCCTCCTACCTTGCGATAAATCTACCGACATTGCCTGTGAGGGGATGTGCCTTAGGAGAGAGCGAGCAATCAGAGCAGTGATGAAACCTGTAGCTAACGATGCTCCCAGCAAGTAGGGCATAAACATGAAGGCAACGGGATTGCCGATCAGAAGTCCGACAGCACCCAGTTGGCCCAGTACATGAGCGGCAGATCCAGCAACGGAGCAGCCCACTATCGAGAATCGATCATTCAGTGACCACATGACGGCCATCGAAAGATATGCCGCAAGACCGCCTACTGCAGCAAGGTAAAGTCCGGGGCCAAAAACGGATCCAGTGGCCATGGCGACCAACAGAATTTTCCCGACAGTCACAATTCCCGCACCGGTCCGCCCGATCAACGGAAAAGCCAACAATATCGCCACATTTGCGATACCGAGTCGAAATCCTGGTACTCCTGCGGATGGCAACACGGTTGATTCAACCAACCCAAGACAGAGGGCAAACGCTACGAGCGCACCGGCCATTACGAGGGTGTGGGGTCGACTACCGAGAGACAGCATCAAAACCACCCTGCGAATCTACGAGAAATGCGGCGACACCATTGGGGGCGCATACGATTGGATTGGCGGCAGACAGCACGCCCACTTCGAGGCAAAGTTGGTCACCACAGCTTGAGGACACTACCCTGATGCCCTCATCGGTGGCCTCCAATACAACTGCGCCTATGCTTCCCTGGATATCGACACGTCGACCGGGGTCCCATGGAAGCTCAAGGGAATCATTGCCGTAAGGCGATGTCAGTGCGACGACGTCGCCGGACATCTGACCCGCCATAACATGAGTCATCGGAATTGAGACAACAGTGAGAGTAGCTAGCAAAATGATTAACATCATATCGGCTCGCGTCATGATCGAATCGAGCTCCCGGGACCATCCGCATAGCTTTCCGAAGCTACCGGTCCCAATCCATCGAACATGAGCCAATCGGTCGGCGAGTTCCTGTTCGCATGATCGATGCACCTCCGAGGACACACTTGTACGCAATCCTCGCAGCCGTTGCACAGCCGATAGTCAATAGCGGCCAACCCCTGACGAACTTCGATTGCATTCGTTGTGCAGACCTTCGCACACTTGCCACACCCAATGCAGCACTTGCTGCATTGGTCCTTTCTCTCCCGCACATTGTCCGTAGCACAGCATCTGATTACTACAGCGTTTTCGGCGTCCATCATCTTCAGTAAACCACTATGCGAGCGGGGGCACTCAGCAATGCAGACTCCACAACCGGTGCACTTTTGGGGGTCTACGACCGGAAGTCCTCGATGATCGAGTACGATTGCATCGAAGGGGCAGGCCTTTACACAATCTCCACGCCCAAGACATCCCGAGACACAATGCAGGTCTCCGCCAGCCACACGAACAACCGCGTTACAAGAAGACAGTCCAGCGTAAGAAAAACGGCGCTTCGCGTTTGTGCCTCCCCCACACGAGCGTGCACTGACTTGCACTGCGACCTCACATTTCTCGACACCAAGCGCGCTTGCTAGGGCGTCAGCAACCCCTTGACCCCCAGCAGTGCACAAGGTGATGGGCGCCTTTGAATCGACAACCTGTTCGGCGGCGAGAAAACAGGATGGATTTCCACATGCGCCGCAGTTGGCCCCCGGCAATACCGAAAGCACCTTCTCAATCCGCGGATCCGCTTCTACCGAAAACCGCTTCGATGCAATCACAAGCATTCCTGATGCCAGTAGGCCTACAAAACTGAGTGCGCCTGCCGCTTTCAGTATGAGCGAGTAGTCCACGGGTGCCCCAATCACAAGCCGAAAAGTCCTGCCAAGCCCACATACCCGAAGGATAGGAGGCCGGCGGTAATGAACGATATTGGTGCCCCCTTCATGAAAAGCGGGACTGGCGCAACATCTAGCCGCTCACGTAGGGCGGCGAAGGAAATGAGAGCGAACCCGAAACCCAATGCTACCCCAAACGTATAAACCACTGTTTCGGGAAAGGTGAAAGTGTAGTCAATATTCATCTTGAAGAATCCGGGCCTCACCGATTCTGTGGCTGTCGCAAGCACAGCACAGTTAGTGGTTATGAGGGGAAGGTAGATTCCCAGGGCCCTGTGTAGGGCAGGAATCGTTTTCTTCAAATAGAGCTCAACGAATTGAACCAGCGAGGCAATCACCAAGATGAACACTGGGATATACAGAAAGTTGCCAACACCCAGCGGAACCAGAAGCCAGTTCCAAAAGATCCATGTAGCGATCGAGGCGAGCATCATCACGAAGATCACCGCACTGGCCATTCCAACCGAAGCCTTCATCGAACCAGACACACCAAAAAACGGACAGAGACCGACAAAGCGTGTAAGAAGGATGTTATTGACCAGTGCGCCGCCCACAATGAGTAACGCGAAATGAGTGAACATCTCAGTCATCTCGCTCCACCGCCTTCGGACATCGTGCACGACGGTACAGGGTGAGTGGTCCGCGAGTTTAGCTTACGATTGATGGCTGATATACCGGCTATGATGAACCCAAAAACGATGAACGCTCCCGGAAACAACATCACCACACCTGGAGCACGATACCACTCGGGAAGCTCGATCAACGTCGCCTCCATGAAAACGATTTGTCCGCTCCCCACCAGCTCACGTATCCCAGCAAGCAGGAGAATGGCCGCTGCGAACCCCAGCCCCATCCCTAGACCATCTGCCAGCGCGAGCTTTGGAGGATTATGGTACGCAAAGGCCTCTGCTCGTCCAAGAATGAGACAGTTGACTACTATCAAGGGAATCCAAACACCGAGAAACCGATAGATATCCGGAAGGTACGCCTGAAGGGTCAGATCGACTATCGTTACGAACGAGGCGATTACCACTATGAAGACTGGGATTCGGACCAATTCAGGAATGGCGCTTCGCATCAATGAAATCAGGACACTTGAAGTAGTAAGTACGAACATAACGCTGAGTGCCAAGAAGAAGGTGCCGTCAAGTTTGGTGGATACTGCGAGTGTCGGACATAGCCCGATCATCAACACGACCAAGGGGTTATCCAAACTGAGGCCGCGCCTGAAAACCGCAACCCATTCGCTCATCTTCCTTCACCCCCTTCATCTTCAACTCCCTGCAAAACGCCATCGTAGACATTGATCGCAGCGACGATGCCGTCTCGGACTGCATCCGCCGACTTGGTCGCCCCCGTAATCGTGTCGTAAGCATCGAGATCTGCCGACAATTCTGCTGGACTCCAACCAATGAACTGCTCTCCGAACCACTGCTCCGTGATGATCTTGGTCCCCAATCCCGGTGTTTCTCTATGTTGAACGATATTGACGCCAGCGACTTTCCCATCTCTATCCAGTCCTACCACCATATGTACGGGGCCACCATACCCTCTCGGTGACAAGCGAATGGCGAACCCGACGAACGCGTCATCGGCGCCATACGCCCTCCAAGCCCCAGTTACCGGAGTCTTGTCTGCGTGTTCTTCGGCTTTAGCCAAGATGTCGTCCTCGAGTCTCTCGAATCTCTCACCAGAAGCGAGTACAGCTGAGAGGGCCCTCTGTTCCGCGATTCGCTCCTGGGCTGCGATCCTGTCCCTAGTCGCCTCATAAGTGAAAGCGAGAGCAGTGGCGGAAAGCAGGCAGGTGATGAAAACGGTTGCTACCATTCTTATGGGCGTCGAAGGTGCCCTACCCATTCCTTTTCCTCCATCCGAAGACGCGCGGGGCAGTCAATCTGTCAATGAGTGGGACCAAGCCGTTCATGAAGAGTATCGCCCATGTGGTCGCTTCGGGCCCGGGACCATAGAGTCGGGCTACTATATTGATCAGGCCACAGCCGCATCCGAAGAGTAATCGTCCGAGTTTGGTCATCGGCGATGTGACATAGTCTGTGGCCATAAAGAAGGCTCCAAGGAGAAGTCCTCCGGCCAACACATGGAATATCGGATCGACTCCGAGCACCCAGGACAAGAGCGCCGCCGTTCCTATGTAGCCCGTTGGAATGCGCCAGTCGATAATCCTCATGGCAATAAGGACAAAGCCACCTAAAATCAATAGGGCTGCCGATATCTCCCCAAGCGAGCCCTCAAGGTTGCGAAAGAGAAGCGGTGCGTAGTGTTGACTCGATTCGAAGCCATAGGCCCCTGATGCGGCTTTGTCGGCGGCCGCAATTGCGAGTCTGGTCGCGCCGGTGATGGCGTCATGACCTTCAGGGGCAGGGACGTCGATACCCCTATACCAACCCCCGGGCACAGTCTGTTCAGACAAGACGCCGGTCCACGATATCGCGACGAACGCCTTGCCCACCAGCGCAGGATTGAACAGATTCCACCCCAAGCCCCCGAACAGCATCTTTCCAAGACAGATTGCGACGATACCGCCCGCGACGGCAATCCAGAGGGGGGTACGTGGGGGCATCGTCAGAGCCAGAAGCAAGCCTGTGAGTAGGGCGCTCCCGTCCGTGATAGTCTGCGGTTTTCGGGCAATCCAGTTCCATAACGCCTCACTGCCAACCGAAGAGGCTATACACGCAACCAGTACACCAACTGCCAACATCCCCATGTTCATGACAACCCATATGGTGACCGGCAAAAGCGTTGCAATGACTATGAACATGATCTTAGGACACGAAACCGCTTGCGCGACATGTGGAGACGAAGCGACGTGCCAGGTCCGAATACCTGGATCGGCACTCATGCTTCCACTCCCTTGGCTAGCAAGACCTGCTTGGCTCGCCGAATCAGCTGAATCAGAGGCCTTCGAGTAGGACAAACCGTCTCGCAGCAGCCGCACTCGATGCAGCTCAACGGCACGAATCGTTGGATCCCGTCCCAGTCTGCCCGGTTGGCATGGATGCCGATGGCGTAGGGCTGCAGACGCATCGGACAAGCATCGACACACCTAGAGCACCTGATGCATGGTTGATCCGAATGAATCGCGGGTGGAAGATCGGCCTGCGTCAGCGCGACTAGACCGGATGTTCCTTTGACCACCGGAAGATCAAGGTCGGCCACCGCAGTCCCAGTCATAGGGCCGCCAGCGATGATGCGGCAGACCCCCGCGCTCAAGCCGCCCGCTTCGGAAAGTAGATGGCTTATGGGGGTGCCGACGAGGGCTAGGAAGTTGGACGGGTTGGCGACTTGACCGGAAATGGTTACAACGCGCTCGATTAACGGTTTCCCAAGTTGTACCGCATCAGCAATCGCAGCGGCTGTACCAACGTTATGGACCAAAACGCCCACCGACGCAGGTAGCCTGCCATGAGGAACCTCTTCGCGGGTGATCGAGTAGATCAATTGCTTCTCCGCACCCTGAGGGTACCTCGCGGGGAAGACAATTATCTCGACGTCGGGCTGATTATGTTGCGCTAGTGCCTCACGAGCCTCGGGCTTGTCGTCCTCTAAGGCGATGACGACCCTCTGCGCACCCATCGCCTTGCCCAGTATCCGCGCCCCCGCCAAAATGCGAGCTGGCGATTCACGCATCAGCCGATCATCGCAAGTGAGGTAGGGCTCGCACTCGCACCCGTTGACGATGACTGTGTGGATGGGCTTTCCATGTGAGCGGTGCAATTTGACGCTCGATGGAAACGCGCCGCCACCCATACCGACTATCCCTGCCATGCGAACCGTCTCCGAGACATCGTCTGAAGGGTCGATCCTGACGAAGGATGTCCAGTCCTGCTCAGCACGTGGGGCGATCTCACATACCGCCCCTCGTGCACCTGACACCAGACGCATGTCATACACACCTGTGACCTCGCCGTCCACAGGCGAGTGCACAGGTGCAGAGATCGAACCCTGGGCTTCGCCGATGACCTGCCCGCGTAGGACGGTATCTCCCGAGGAAACCACTGGGATCGCCTGGGCACCAACGTGCTGACTTAGGGGCACGTGGAGTCTTGGGGGCAAAGCGGGTCGCCTGATACCCGACTCCCGCGACCCAGTCTTTTTACTGGATGGGTGTATCCCGCCGAAGAAGCCTCTGTTTCGCATTATGACCCTACCCGATCATCAGGACAGCCCATACCGATAATCACTAAGGTTCTATCAGGTCAGGGGTAATTCCTGCACGCATCAGAGAACGGTTTGGCAACCCCTCCGACATCGTAGCCCCAATCAGCGACAGCTTCCGGCGAAAAATATATCGATCTCCCTCGCAGCGGCCTCAGGTGAGTCCGATCCGTGAACCACGTTTGCGTCGACTTCGAGTCCGAAATCACCGCGAATTGTTCCAGGGGCTGCATCCCGAGGATTGGTTGCGCCCATGAGTTTACGACATACCATTACCGCATCAGGTCCCGACAACACCATCTTCACAACTGGGCCGGACATGATGTACTCGATCAAGCCGGGATAGAATGACTTGCCCTTATGCTCCTCGTAGTTCGCTTCGGCCTGAGCCAGTTCGAGGCGGCCTAGCTCAAGTCTCTCGATTACGAGCCCTGTATTCTCAAAGCGCTGGATGATTGGGGCGATAAGACCCCTCGCTACAGCGTCCGGCTTTATCATGATGTATGTCCTCTGGTTCAACACTACTCCTCTCGTCAGTGAGTCCACTATGTCCGAAACCTGCCTGCGGCCTACTGCCGATCAGCAGGGGTACTCCACCTGTTTGCGATACCGCTGACCCTCCAGCCGACACCCTCTCTGAGCATCGTGATCTCGTACCTCAGGGGCTCCCCACTCCGAGGAGTGACCGTGATCTTGACGTACGACCGAGCGGCTGAGCGTTCAAGCTCCTGGATCGTATGCCCCTGAATAGGAGGCAGCTTCGCCATCTCTTCAGCTACATCAGCCGATGGTACCGCAACCCAATAGCCTTCAACAGGGAGTCCCTCGGCGTGAGCCTCCAACATCCCACCCACCGTCATTATCTGAGTCGGAAAGCCATATCCAGCAAAGTAGAGAGCTGCAGCAAGTCCGGCGACAACAACGATGATGCTGACAATCGTGACCACTCTTCGCCAAGGTCCGTTCTCACCTGCCTTCTCATTTCGCTTGCGCTTCGACTCCGCTCTGTCCATCAACTTCATCTCTTCGTCTGTTCGAGCGAAAAAGGCCGAAACGTCGCCTTCGGCGGTCTCGGCGCCATCCTCCTCATCGCCGACGATCGGTAGTGAATCGAGGGGTGCAGAACCAGCTTGGGAGGGTAGGTCAGCCGCATCGAGGGGCCCCGTGACTTGAGCGGAGGCAGCCACGGGATCGAGCTCACCAGTTCGCCAGCCCTCAACTATCTCTCGCTTGGGGATCGCATCTTCTTCGAGGACGGCTCTACTGTTCTCCATGGCAGCGAGCGCAGCAGGCCCCAGCTTGAACGAGTGTAGCTCAACGGCCTTTTCGAACGACTTGAGGGCGTCTTTGTGCTCACCAAGCGCTGAGAAGGCCATTCCTAGATTTGCTAACGCTTTGCCGCGGCTTGAGTAAGTGTCGAAGCCTAGTGCCGCCTTATATGCTTCTGCAGCATCAGCGGGTCGACCGAGCGCCATGAAGCACAAGCCGAGGTTGTTGAGCGCCTTACCTGGATCAGGATTATCGGCATCCAAGGCAGCCTGGCGATAAGAGACTGCCGCCTCCTCAACCTTGCCCATTTGCAACAATGCGGCAGCCATTCCTTGGAGGGCCCGATACTGCTGCGTGTAGCCAACGTCCGCCAGTGCCTCGCGGAAACATGTCACAGCCTGCTGGTAGTCTCCTTGGGCAGAGTGCGCCGTGGCCAGATTAGCGTGGACAGCCCCGGTCTTCATGTAGGTCTCGTCACGCAGCGCATGGCCATAGACTGTAATGGCGTCGGTGTAGCGGCGAAGTTTAAGGAGCGAGTTGCCTGCCATGTGATAGGCGAGGCCATTTCCTTCAATCCCTCTGCCTGCTGCGGCCAAGAATCCCTTGGCTGCCGCACGGTAGTCCTTCTCGTTATAGTGCTTCAGCGCTTCGTTGTAGCGGACTTCATCCACAGATGCTCCCAGTTCACTTGGTGGCATTCTCGATGACTACGGAGCGCATGACATCGCCCTTTGTGATAGCACGAACGACTTCCATACCCTCGATAACCTGCCCAAAGACCGTATACTGCCCGTCGAGGAACGATTGGGGGCCCAAGCAGATGAAGAACTGGGACCCAGCGGAATCAACATCCTGTGACCTGGCCATCGACAAAGTGCCGTCAAGGTGGGGCAGCTCATTGAACTCCGCCGCCACTCTGTAGCCGGGTCCACCTGTGCCGACTCTGGGATCGTCGGTCCTGGAGAGCGGATCCCCTCCCTGAATCACGAATCCGGGTTCCACCCTGTGAAACTTCGTGCCGTCATAAAAACCACTCTGGGCGAGCTCTATGAAGGACGCGACGTGGTTTGGAGCATGCTCGGAGTGCAGGTCTATTCTGATGACGCCCTTGTCCGTGGTGATCACGGCTATCTCTGTGCCGTTTGGAATGTACGTTGGAGTGAACAACGGTGTCTCCTCTACTTGGGTCGGGACTTCCTCTGCCGGAGTCTGGGCTTGCTGGTTGGCTGATGTGTCGGTTGAATCGGTCGGACCACTTGCGCAACCTTGAAGCAATAGAACCATCGCTACAAGCACCATCGTCAATGCGATCGGTAGAATCCGCCTTGCATTCATCTTCATGTCTGCTCCGATTTCGTCTTACGACTCAACACCACACCACTGGCCACGCCTAGGCGGGGACTTGAGCCATTCTAACAGTGTGAACCTGTTCAGATAAGGAGTATGCTGACGTTGTCTGCATTTTGTTCGGTTTTCGGTCGACCGCAAGCTCGCCGAAGGCGTGCTTGCCGCCACTACGCTCTGAGGAGGAGATGCAGTTGAAAGCGGTAGACACCGACATGATCCGAAATGTTGTCTTGCTTGGCCATGGGGGGGCAGGAAAGACTTCTCTTGCAGAAGCCATGCTTCATCTCGCAGGAACCACGAAGCGACTGGGTAGCGTCTCGGACGGCAACTCATGTCTCGATTTCGAAGCCGAAGAGATCAAACGTAAGATTTCCATCAACCTTTCGCTTGCCCAACTGGTGCACAAAGGCATCAAGATCAATGTGATAGACACGCCGGGATACGCGGACTTCATCGGAGATGCGATTGCCGGCATAGAAGCCGCCGAAATGGCATTGTTCGTAGTTGATGCGGTCGCCGGGCCACAAGTCCAGACCGAACGTCTCTGGCAGATAGCCGAAGATATGGGAATCGCCAAAGCGGTCTTCATCAACCGCCTGGACAAGGAGAACGCAGACTTCGATTCAGCAATGGACGCTATCAGGACCAAGTTCGGCCACCGTGTCGGTCCTGTTCAGATACCCATTGGTCATGCAGCTGAATTCTATGGGGTCATCGATATCATAAGGATGAAGTCCTACCATCACTCCGCCGAAGCCGAGGAAGTCACCGACATCCCCGCCGAATATATCGAGGCCGCTGAGGCAGCCCGCGACACACTGTGCGAGCTCGTAGCCGAAGCCGATGACGAACTCATGGAGAAGTACCTCGAGGGGGATCGTCTCTCGCAACAGGAGCTGGAGAGCCTACTGGACAAGGCGATCGCAAAGGGCATATTCATCCCTGTCTTCATCGGTTCTGCAATCACCCTCCAAGGCATAGAGGACTTGATGGATGAGATCGTCACGTTCTTCCCCAAGCCCACCGCACACGGACCACTACACACTTCCGATGGTGCGCAGATCCCTATCTGCGCGGACGGTGAAGTCACCGCTCATGTGTTCAAGTCACTCTCCGACCCTTACGTGGGGCGCCTCTCTTTGCTCAAAATCGTCTCGGGCAAGCTGGTCCCTGGAATGGAGTTGCTGAACTCGAGAACCGGCAAGAAGGAGCGCGTCGCCCACGTATTCAGGATGACCGGCAAGGAAACCGTGGATGTTGATGCGGCGTTCGCAGGCGATGTCGCGGTTCTAGCCAAGCTCTCTGACACCAGGACCAACGACACTCTGTCTCTATCCGGCACGATCGCCTTCAACCCGCTGCCTCTCCCCGACCCACTGTATCCAGTGGCACTTGTCGCCAAAACCAAAGCCGACGAAGACAAACTCGGCACCGCTTTGAGAGCGGTCGCGGATGAAGATCCGTCGCTCACACTTGTCAGGGACGAGGAGACCCATCAGACAGTGATGTATTCTCTTGGCGCAACCGCGATCGATGTACTGCTTTGTCGACTCCATGACAGATACCATGTTGACGCGGAGGTAGCCGACCTCAGATTGCCCTACAGAGAGACGATCCTCAAGACCTCCCAGGCCCAAGGCCGCCACAAGAAGCAGACCGGCGGCTCCGGACAGTTCGCTGACTGCTGGCTCAGGCTCGAGCCCAACCCCGGCGGGGGCTACGAATTCATCGACGAAATCGTCGGCGGGCGAATTCCTCGGCAGTTCATACCAGCCGTAGATAAGGGCGTCCAATCGACGATGGCCGAAGGGGTGCTCGCTGGATACCCCGTGGTCGATGTCAAAGTGGCAGTCTTCGACGGCAGCTATCACAGCGTCGACTCGAACGAGATGGCGTTTCGCACAGCCGCTCGCATCGGATTCCGGGCCGCCGCCGCGAAGGCCGACATGGTGTTGCTCGAGCCCATCGCGACAATGACCATAACCGTACCCGACGAGTATTCAGGGGCGGTGATGGGCGACATCTCTTCTATCCGAGGAAGAATCTTGGGAATGGACTCCCCAAGGCCCGGCTACCAAGCGATCAAGGCGCAGGCTCCATACGCCGAGGTCGTCCACTACTCGCAGACACTGAGGTCGATCACCAGCGGTACGGGTCAGTATTCGATCACCGTCGACACGTATGAGCAGGTCCCACACGAGATCGCATCCAAGATCATTGAGAAGTACAACAAGGAGCGAGCGGAAGGTCACTGACGACCTAGCTGGGCCTGCACAAGGCCGGTCGCGAAAGGAAATGAGAAATCGATGGTGCCCTCTGCAGGACTCGAACCTGCGGCCTTCTGCTCCGGAGGCAGACGCTCTATCCGCTGAGCTAAGAGGGCTCATTGATGCGAAACGCTCACGCAGAGTATCATACTCATCGAGTGCGTTCTAGTTGCGGTGTGTCCGTCAGTTCGTCGGTGCAGTCACAGGAGTCATCTGCTTGAATCCGGGCCGGATGTTGCTCATACTCAATCCAGCTGCCAATCATGGCAGGGGTCTCAAACTGCTGCCTGTAATCGAGCGCCTGCTTCACGATCAGGATTTTTCGGTTCAACTCACCACCGGAGTCGGACACGCGAAGACTCTCGCTGCACAAGCCGCCGGTCACGACATCGTCGTCGCAGTAGGCGGTGACGGTACCGTCCATGAGGTCGTCAATGGACTCATGCAAATCGATGCGCCGACACGGCCGGCGCTGGGAATCCTTCCGATCGGTTCAGGTAACGACACATGTCGTACCCTAGGCATCCCCAAGGGGCTCACTTCGGCAATCATGGTGCTACGCTCCGGAGTCCGCAGGCGATACGATCTAGGTCGCTGTAACGACATGTACTTCAACAACAGCTTCGCGATAGGGCTGGATGCCGAGGTGACCGCAAAAGCCGTCGAGTTCAAGGCCACTACTCCCCTATCTGGCCTCCCCTTGTACCTATTATCGCTGGTCTACATCCTCTTCAAGCAACTCAAAAGTTATCGGTTCACATTGACTGTGGATTCCCGGGAGTCAAGTGAAGTCGAGATCCTCCTGATGGCCGTGACCAACGGTCCTACTTACGGCGGCGGTTTTGCAATCACGCCCGACTCCATACCCGATGACGGCCTCTTCGACACCTGCACCATCGCCCCTCTGTCGCTTCTTCAGACCCTGATCAGACTACCATTCGTGGTTGTGGGCAAGCACACCAAGATGGCTCCCGTGACGATGAGTCGGCATCAGTCCATTGTCATAGATAGCCCGACGCCTTTGCCGGCTCAGATCGATGGCGAAGTGTTCTTGCGGCGCAGCTACACAATCACCATGCTGCCTTCAGCGATTGAATACATCGTTCCCCTGGCAGGCGTAGAGTGACCGACTACGTGGCTTGGCTACCTTTCATTCTATTGCTGACACTCGTGGCCTCCTACATGATCGGCAGTATCCCGTTCGCATATATCATCGTCCGTCGAGTCACAGGGCAAGACGTCTCAGAGCGGGGATCGGGTAACGTCGGAGCGATGAACGTACGTCGCTCAACCGGATCATGGGGGTGGTTCTCTGCCGCTATGATCTCAGACGCGCTCAAGGGATTCGCTCCTGTGGCTCTCGCCAAACTGGTGGCCATCAGTCTTGCCGGAAGCACAGGCTCTTTCTTCGCCCCATGGACGCAGCACATGGAGGCGATTAATCCGGGTGTCTCGGAAGGTGTTGTCTGGGCCTTGATTGGGCTGGTGGCGTTGCCGATGCTTGCTGTTGCGGGATCGGTGCTAGGCCACAACTACTCGCTTTGGTTCGCGCTCATCAAGCGGCGTTTCGGGCGTACCGGCAAGGGGCTTGCGACCGGCGGCGGCGCGTTACTCGCCTATGACTGGCGTTACTTCGCCTTGGTGTTGGTTGTGGGCTTACTGACTATCGCTGTGACGCGCTACATGATGGCAGGCCAAGTTGCTGCTGCAGTGACTCTGCCCGCCTCGGCTCTCCTCCTAGGTTCGGCGGACTGGGTCTTTGCGGCTAGCATGGGGGCCGTAGTCTACGCTGCACATCATCGCCGGTTCATCGGACTGCTCAGCGGAAATGAACCTAGGCTCTACGTGAACGATGACTCCGGCCCCCGAGGCTAACCCTAAAATATCAACTACATGGAGATTGCGCCTGCTGGGCAAGCGTCGACGCAGATTCCACATTCTGTACAGTCATCCTCGCGGGCCAGAACTGCAACCGCGTCCATGTCATAGCAGCCCATCGGGCAATCATCGACACAGATACCACAGGAGGTACATAGGCTCGCATCAACCACGGGTAGCGCCATCTACATCAGCTCCATTCAATAGTCCGGACCAAGATCGGAAGTATCATAACACGGCTCTATCGAACATTCGCGAGTACTCGCGGGGATCAAAGAAGCAGTACGGATAGCGCCGGTCACTGAGGATTGCTGCCTTCGTCGCTCTTGCGCGAAGACCAGCCAGCTGATCTTCGACTGCGGTTACCTCATCTTGCAATGACGCCCGGAGTAGCTCATTTATGTGACGGATACGTTCCCCGAGCAAAGCCTTGTCGGCACCTGGCTTCGCTATCTCACTAACCATGCGGAGTTTCTGGCTGACCAGCTCCAATGCGGCGGTCCCGGGTACGTGATCGGGGTCGAGGAGCATGGCGGACAGCGCTCTCTCGGGACGGCGCGTTAGCGTCTTCAGACGGTCTTCGGCAGCGGAGATCTTCTGTTCCAGTTCTGGCTCGCCACAGACGAAAGGCGAGGGTGCGGGGACGCTGGTCACAGCAAAGTGCGGTGAATCCACTCCGTAGAATCGCCGAATGATCGCATTAGTCACTGAGTCGTAGCGAGCACCGCCGGTGCCGTGGATGAACATGTCGGCAAGGAGGAGACGAGTGTACATGGTGATGATGAGGGCTTTGGGCACAAGTTTCACGTGCTCCAGTTGGAGTTTGAGCACATCGGTAGCGATGGGCATCACGTGGGCGCCGCCCTCCTCCTGTGTGAAAAGCTCGATCGCTCCCCCGCTCCGGCGGACGAACGTGCGTTGGCGCACCCCGCCCACCAGAAGCCAAAACGGCAGCTCTACCCCATTCTCATCTCGCCGAAGATCGGGTACTGGCTGTGCGGCGGAGCGAACCTTGTGAGTGCCGCGAAATACCGCGAGCTCTTGGTTGTACACCGCGGCGAACTCGTCCGCTCGGGTGAGTATGTCAGCCGCGAAGCTCCTGAAGGAAAGCGTCTCCGAGAGCGCGGTCACCGGTAGCTGAAGATAGTTCAGTCCGGCCGACGTCTCAAAGTGGCGTCTCGTGAATGACATCAACTCCGCAAGGTTTTCGGCAAGTGGTAAAGCGATCATAAGCGCCGATAGGAAGGCCTCGAAGTTCAACCGGGCTTCCGAGTGCGGCAGCTCTCCCAGAGCCGAAAGAACCTCAGCGCCGAAGGATTCGACCTGTACATGGGCGGGAGTTGGAACCGCAGCGAAGTACCCATTTGGATTACCAGGTGACAGGACGACGGATTCGATACTCGGCCGCCCGCCTAACGATGGGACGTCGACAGCGATGGGTCCGGCTCGGTCCGAATCGATGACCAAGTCGATGCCAGTGCCGCCGGTGCGCTTCGCAAAGTGCGATAGGGCGAAGTACTTCGACCAGACCCCAGTGCTGCACAGGATCGGCTGGTGACCAGTGACGACCAAGGGGCCCTCGGGATTTTCGTGGTGCGCTGCGACGGATGGTAGCCCGGCGCGCGCGGTGAAGGCTCGCGCAAGGTCCAACGCTTCTCGGCGAGCGAGGGCGCGTAGGCGATCCAAGGGCTGACCCGCAACCACACATTCGCCGTCTGCGAGGAGTCGGCTGTTCTCGGCGGCGATTGTGGGCCACTCGGTCACCGGTGGCTCGACAATGAGCGATGAATGGCCTGGGCGGACACTTTGACGCTCACTCATGGAGGCCCCTCCCTATATCAGGGCACCCAGATCGGATACACCGAGGGTCTCTAGCGCGAATATCGGCTCACCAGCCACGGCTCCGATGGTGCCACCCCACATCCGAGTTGAAGCCTCAATCGCATCGATGAGGTGCCTGTTCGCTGGATTGGATTCGAACTGGGATCGGTAGCAGCGTACAGCGCGCATCTTCACATCAAGGTGTTCGGTGATGTCGTGAACGAAGGACGGCGGCCTGATGATCTTCAGATGGACTGCCATGTGCCGATACACCCGTGCCGGATAGTGCGGCTCTCCGCGCATGTCAGTCTTGGTTAGCTTCGACCAGAAACGAGCTGCAAGAGCAATCTGCGAAGCAGCGATGTGATCCGGATGCGCGTCCTCGGGATATGGGATGAAGAGAGCATCGGGCCGTGTGTCCCTCAGAACTTCGGCGAGCTCACGGCGCGCCTCGGGGGTATCCGCCAACTCTCGGTTGGGAAGACTCAGTGTCACTCGCTCTGCCCCTAGGACTGCCGCAGCCTCAGCCGCTTCTCGTGCTCGAATCTCTCGCGTGCCGAAGGGGGTGGGCTCGCCGTCGGTCAGATCGACAATCGTCACGCTTGTCCCCGCTTGGACCAGTCTGGCGATCGTTCCGCCCAATCCGATCTCAACGTCATCGGGATGCGCTCCGATGCAAACCACTCTTCTCACTGGATGCCCTCCTCTGAAAGCGTCGCATTCCACACACGCATGTAATAGTCGTATCGGACCTCTGGATTATCAAGGACGGCGCCGAAGCTACGGGTGCGATCACAGTATATCCGCGCAACAGGCATCTCTCGTACGCTGAGATGTCTAGCATATGCTCGGGCCCAGAGTTCGAGCGGGAAACCGTACCCAGACTCCTGCCACTCGACACCCGCTATCGAGGCCATCCTGTAGGCCTTGAATCCGCAAAATGCATCCGAGAGGCTCCAGCCCGTCCGATCGTTTATGACTGCTGTGACCTTCGCATTGATCTCTTGCCTGCTTGTGGGGGCCTCTCCAGTTGCCACGCTCTCGGGTAGATACCTGCTACCAGAGATGATGTCGGCACCCTGGGACAGCTCAGCTAAGAACTCTGGAATTCGTGCGGGCTCGTGTTGCCCGTCGCAATCCATGGTAACCACTGAGTCGAGACCCTTCTCGGCCGCCCAGGCAAAAGCAGTAGCCAGAGCCTTGCCGTATCCCAGGTTATTTGAGTGACGGATGACATCGACCCATTCGAAGCACGAAAGAATCTGGGAAGTGCTATCCGTGGAGCCGTCGTCTATGACGAGAACCGGTCCCCCGAAGTGACCGCGAACCGAATCGAGCACAAACGCTAACGTTGCTGCCTCGTTGTGTACCGGGATCAGGACCGCCGAGTAAGATGCGATACCCGAGGAATCCTCACCCATCGGTGTCTATGGGACTCTCCGCCGCATCCAACACCGTGAAGCGAGTCTCCAGCGAGACTTGCGGGCCTAACATCCCAGAAACCGAACAGTACTTCTCCATCGAGAGCTCAATCGCACGCCGTACGGCTTCCTCGGAGACATCGATTCCGGTGACGCGGAACTCCAACTCGACCCACTCGTATATCCGAGGAAAATCGTCCTCACGCTGACGGGCGTTGACATGGACTTCGAGCCCAGAAACCTGTTGGCGCTTTTTCTCGAGGATCGATATGACATCCATCCCACTGCAGCCGGCGAGTCCCGCCAATAGGACCTGCAGAGGTCGCATTCCCGCACCTTCGCCGCCAAATTCTTGAGTGGCATCCATCACCACCGTATGTCCAGGAGAATCCCAGGCGACGAACTGCCTCTTATCGGTCCACCTTACCTTCACGAAGTCCATATATCTCTGCTTTCTAGCCGAAGGGATCCTAGTTCAGTTATACCCTGACAGTCGGTTCTGCCTACAACTTGCGACCGACCATCGCTGCGAGTTCACGCGGGTTCTGAGCTTTACCCACTGCCTCCTCGAAGGTGATTTTCCCGCTTTGAAGCAAAGACTTGAGGTTCTGATCCAAAGTCTGCATGCCCATTGCTCCGCCACCCTGGATGATGGTGGCCATCTGGTGGGTCTTGCCCTCACGGATCAGATTTCGGATCGCAGGGATTCCTAGCATGATCTCCATCGCCATGACCCTGCTGCGACCATCGGTGTGCCTCAACAGAACCTGAGACAGGACGCCTTCAAGAGTATTGGACAGCTGCATACGAACCTGTTGCTGCTGGTGTGGCGGGAAGACGTCGATAATGCGGTCGATCGTCTCAGGACCACCGGTTGTGTGAAGCGTGGCAAGGACCAGGTGTCCGGTCTCAGCAGCGGTTATCGCTGCGGCGATTGTCTCGAGGTCTCGCATCTCACCAACAAGGATCACATCAGGGTCCTGTCGGAGGACTCGCTTCAGTGCTGCGGTAAAGGAGTGGCTGTCCGATCCGATTTCGCGCTGATTGACGTATGCTCTCTTGTTGCGGTGCATGAACTCGATTGGGTCCTCCATGGTGATGATGTGTAGAGGCCTGGTTGCGTTGATATGATCAATCATGGCCGCAAGCGTGGTCGATTTTCCGGAGCCCGTTGGACCGGTGACGAGCACCAATCCCCGGGGCCGCTCGGCAAGGAACTTGGCTACCTTAGGAAGCGCAAGGTCCTCAAGTGAAGGTATGGATAGCGGAATCACCCTGAAGACAGCACCGATAGAGTTTCTTTGCTGGAACACATTGGTTCTGAATCGAGAAACACCAGGGATACTGTAAGCAAAGTCCAGTTCGAGCTCCATGTCGAACTTCTTGCGTTGCTCCTCTGATAACAGGCTCAATATCATTGCCTGGACGTCTTTTGGCGTAAGCGGCCTACTGTTCTCCACAGGCACGATCTCGCCCCGCATGCGGATACCAGGGGGGCTTCCAACGGTGACATGCAGGTCGGATCCGTTTCTTTCCAGCATCAGGCGTAGTAAGTCGTCAACGTGAGGAATGTCTGTTGCAGGCTGGGATGCGGTCGTAGTGGGCGATGGAGCGGGAGCCGGCGCGGGGCTCCTTTCGGGAGCCGGCTGTATCGGCGAGACCGCTGGAGGGACAGCGGAAGGCTGTGCCGAAGGAGCCGGTGACGGACTTGGACTCAGCGAGGCCGGTTCACGCACCTGAGTAGCCGGGGCAGAGTGTGGGGCAGCAGCGGGGGTGTCAGCAGGGAGTGGTGTGCCAGTCACGACTGACGGAGATGTGCTGTTAGACATGGCTGCCGCCGGGGTCCCCGCAAGGGCAATAATTCGAGCGACGATCATGTCTACAGAACCCTGCGAACTCATATGCGCCGATGCTCCGGCCTGTCTGGCCATCAGGGCCGAGGCTTCGCTGCTCTGCTTACTGACAACGATGACTGGCGCTTCGGCGTAGGCGCTTCCCTTGATCTGTTTGGTAAGGGCGAATCCATCCATTCCCTCAAGTTCGGCGTCGATCAGCACGCACTTGGGTCTCTGTGCCTCAACTATGCCCAAGGCTCTGGGCCCTGACAGAACGGAGACAACCTCAAGGGCTGCCCCAGAGGTTGCCAATCCGGCTTTGATATCCTCAATCAGCTTTATGTCCTCGTGGACTATCAGAATCTTATCGGCCACTGATCCCGCTCCCCTTTCGCCGAGGTGTTACTCGTCTTGTTTGCTGTACTCTGACTCTATCGGTATCGGGTCATCAGATGGTTAACTGTATCAGTTTCAACAAGATTATCATTCCCGGCTCATTGAGATGGCCTGGAAGTGACACTCTGGCCACCGAAGTAGGCGCATTGTGAGCCTGATGGACACAGTCAAGGAGATCGTTGGATGCACCAATTCACGGATGTTGGCCAGAAACGCCCTCGATGTAGGCATTTCGGGCAGTGTGGAGTCTGCACCCTACAACATTTTGAGTATCCCCAACAATTGACCCTGAAGACCAATGAATCGAAAAGTTTCATAAGCCGGACTCTTCATGTCGATCCAGTCATGGTCGAGGAGTGTGTCCCCTCGCCTGACGAATTCTCTTACCTCACATCGCTCGACCTCATTTCTTCGCTCGGCGACTCACAGTTCACACTGGGCCTGCCCTCCCAAGACCTCAGCACTGTCCTGCCGATCGTTCGTTGCGAACTTCTGTCCGCAGACGCCCAAGGGCTTCCCAAATCAATCTCGGGAGCCCTGCGCTACTTATCGAACGCCCGTGACGACCTTGCGGTAGAAATGGCAAGGATCAGGACATCGAGCGCTGGGGTTATCGAACTGTCGCTGTGGACCCATCCTGGCCCATTTCCTCGGCAGATAGCGAGCGCCACATTGGTCTCCGCTACGGACTGCAAGGGATTGAAACGTGTCATATTCAGAGGAACTCCTGCCGATGAGGACATCGTGGTTGTTGAAGACCTCGTGTCGAAGACCCCCTGGACTACGCAAGTGGCCGGCTACCGATTGCAGGCCTCTGCAGTGTCACCTATACCGCCAAACGCAAAGGTTGCCGAGGCGATGATCGAGCGAGTCCTTGATCTTGGGTGGCTTGGGGATCGCTCCAGGGTCTTGGAGCTGTATCCCGGAGTGGGCTTCTTCACGATTCCCCTAGCCAAACAGGTCAAGAGCGTAACGGCTTCAGAGCCGTTCGCATTCGCATATCACGATCTGGTTGCGAATCTCGCGCGAACAAGATCAGCTGCGATTCCTATGCCTGGAAGCATCACTCGAGCATTACCACAGGTTCCTGGGATTGACTCGATCATCGTGCATGCAGATAGGGTCAACCTGAACACCTCGGATTGGAAGGCTCTGGCAGCACTAGGGACGAGCACTTTGCTCTTGTTCGCCGAAAACCATGATGGCTTCGGGCGATCTGCGCCAGAAATCACTAAGATTGGCTTCATGCCCACCGAGGTGATTCCATTCGACCTCCGGCCACAGACCCGGGATACCGCACTCGTAGCCCGATTCTTGAAGCGTTAGCCGATAATGTAGAGTTGTGGCGTGTCGGACCTATCGGGCCCTAAATCAAGCGACCCACAACAGGGTAGTCTTTGATGTATGCGTCATGCGGGGCGTCCTCCTGCTCCACCGTCAGATCCCTTCCGGCAGCATGCATGCCGACGTGTTCCCCATCAGCCCACATCTCACTATCGCTCACGTCGTAGACGACTCCTTCGTAAGCCACGTAGGCAGGTCGACCCTCCAAGCCATCGAAGGTGGCAAGCTTCTCTGCACTGAACTCCAGCATCAATCCTCCTATCAGCGTACGCTGCAACTACAACCAGTATCTTCCCAAAAGCTTGAAAATTGAAGCTACCGAAATAAAAGTGTCGACCAGTGCCCCTTACCTCGACTCCATTCGCTCCCTCAAAGCAATGATGTCGACGATTATCTTCCTGCCCTTGGTCGCTACTATCCCGTCCCTCGCCATCGCAGAGGCAACTCTGCTTGCTGTTTCTCGCGAAACGCCTGACAGGGCCGCTATATCCGCATGCGTTATTCCTTCGATGATCGGAATACCTCTGGTCTCACAGTTCGCCGTTGCAATGTTCAACATGGTTCGCATAACTCGATGAGTCGCGTCACTGAACGCCAGGTCATCGAGAAGCACCAGTGTGTGAGCTAAGAGGCTCGACATGCAGTCGGCCATGAGGGTGGCAAGATATGGATTAACGCCTACCGCATCGGCGAGTGCCGACCGTTCGAAGACGAGGACCTCTACAGTGGTCAGAGCAGTAGACGCAAAGGGAACGTGCGTATCAGGCAGAATATCCATCCCGCCGATGCACACGGGCGCATCCAAATAATCTACAACCAACTCTTTGCTGCCACTCGAAACAACCGAAACCTTGATGCTGCCAGACAGTATCAGGTAGACCTGGCATCCGATTGGTACGGCCTCAAGGAGTCGTTGGCCTTCGGTGAGCCTCGCGTACGTTCCTAGAGATGCGAACTCTGCCAGCTGTGAGTCGCTCAGATGGGCAAAGTCGGAAACTCCCCGCAACAACGAGTCCTGCATACGGTTATCATTGGGTGGCAGTGTAGAGTCCATGATGGATTCATCGGCAGAGTGCATTTGTGACTTTAGACACATTACCACCGAAAATCGGTTGTTCGCAGCCAATGAGGCTTGACGCCTAGGAGACCCAGTGAACCTGAAAGCAGTTTTGTTCGATCTTGACGGAACCTTGCTCGACATCGATATCGACAACTTCATATCGCAGTACTTCGAAGGCTTGTCGGCGGTGATCGCTCGGGTCACCGAGTGTCCAGATCATCGCTCTCAGCTGTTGTCGTCCATACACGCAGCTGCTGCTGCGATGATGAAGGCGCACGATGGTGAGACCAATCAGGAAGTCTTCACGCGGGTGTTCGCCGAAGAATCGGGATTGGACCTTGCAGACATTTGGTCGGCGTTTGATGATTTCTACGCTCAAGAATTCCCAACATTGATTGCGCATTCTGGTCCGATGGAAGGGGCGCCTGAGGTCGTTAGGCTGGCGCGAGACTTATCACTGAGGACGGCTATCGCAACCAACCCTATGTTTCCGAGGATCGCCGTTTTACACCGAATGAACTGGGCCCAAATCTCGCCCGAGCAGGTGGATCTCATAACCACTTTCGAGACCATGAAAGCCTGCAAGCCGCACCCGGGATACTTCATACAAACTGCTCAGATGCTGGGAGTCGAACCACAACAGTGCATCATGGTGGGAGACGACCCGCGCCTCGACTTAGCCGCTGCGGATGTCGGCATGACGACGTTCTTCGTTGGGGATTCGCCTTCGGCCGTGGCGGACTATCGCGGAGATCTCATCGACCTCCAAAGACTGCTTGTACGCCTAAGCGACTGACGGCGCTTAGTTGTTCCGCCTCCTGATGAGTGCAACCCACGCACCATCGAGCCGCTGGTCGTAGTAGTATTCGAACATGCCGCGTGACTCTTTGCGAAGATCAAGCTGATAGCCGAGGCCGGCCGGTTCGTGGTCACATATCACAACGAGACTATCTTCGCTGCCGAGTTGAACCATGCGGTCGATTATCGTAAAGACCATGGGTCTCCTCAGACCAGGACTGAATCCTCTTATGTCGATCACTAGGCTGCTGCTGCTAGGATGACTGCCTGTTCGCATATCCCGGACCCCTTTGACGATTGACCGGCAATTGAATCTACATTCTCCGGCTGACGACAAACTCCTTGATATTGGTGGGCCAAATTAGGCTTACTGCATGTGAGAACTTAGATGTGGCAGGAAGAACCGTCGTGCTATAGAATACATTCACAAAGGTCTTGAGCTTGAAAAATCTGGTGCTTGAGACTCGATGATTGACTTCAAGAAAGGGGGGCGCCCATAAGAACACCTCGTACGCAGGTTTGCGTGGATGCTGTTTGTCCGCTAACACGCAAGCTACAAACGTGAAGGCACTACTCACGCATTATTCGAGGAGGTGTATAGCATGGCAAATGAGGACCACGACGCGCTCCGATCCCAACTGGAATTCCACGGAGTCTCCCGTCGCGATTTCCTCAAGTTTTGTGGCTCAGTAGCTGCGATTCTTGGAATGTCTGAGTCTATGATCCCCCAGATTGCCGCAGCTGTAGAGAAGGGTGCGCGGTTGAAGCCGACACTCTGGCTCCATGGAGGAATCTGCACAGGTTGTACCGTAGCTATTGCCCAGGTAGACACGCCTGATATAGCGACCATCGTGCTTGATATCCTTTCCCTCAAGAACATGACCATCAATATGGCTTCGGGTGACGACCTAGAGAGGATCGTTGCCGATACCCTGGAGGATGCCGAGAACGACATCGGCTTCATTTTGATCTATGAGGGTTCTATCATGCGCGGCCAGGGCGGGAACGCCCTAAGGGAATTCGGCGAGCCTCAAATCGATCGCCTGAAGAAGAAGGCCGAAGCCGCTGAAGCGATCGTCGCCGTTGGATCTTGTGCAGTTGACGGCGGATTCGTCGCTGCCAAGCCAAATCCAGCTGATGCTATTGGAATGAAGCAGTTCTTGGACGAAGCTGGCATAGATACTCCTCTGATTAACCTGCCAACCTGTCCGGTGAACCCCGAATGGATTGTTGCAACCGTCATCAATGTATTGATTCTTGGTCGACTCCCTGAAATGGACTCGTTCAATCGCCCCTCATTGATCTTTGGACACCCGATTCACGATCTGTGTCCGCGACGGGGCCACTTCGAGAACGCTCAGTTCGTCTACGAGTTCGGAAGCAAGGAAGAGGAGCTGGGTTACTGTCTGTACCCGGTAGGATGCAAGGGTCCGCAGACCTTCACCAACTGTCCCATCGTTAGGTGGAACAGAAGGGCCTCATGGTGCGTCGAATCGGGAGCTCCGTGTATCGGTTGCGGCATCACCAGCCCTAAAGCCGGTGGTAACTGGGTAGATGTGAATGCTCCGTTCCTCAAGCGCCATCGTGATCTCAAGATTGGCGATATGCGGATCCAACCATCGACAGCCGGTGTTATCGTTGGTGCCGCAGCTGCGGCTGCCCTGGTTGCCCATGGACTCGGCATGAAGGCAGCCGGAAGAATGGATGGCGAGGGCGCTCCATACGAAGAGATGAAGGAATGCGATCGCAAGAAGGGAGGCGGTAAATAGTGGCACGCGCGGTTATTGATCCATTGACCCGTATCGAGGGTCACATGCGAGTCGAAGTCGAAGTCGATGGCGGCGTTGTAAAGGACGCTTGGATTTCTGGTTCTCTCTTCCGCGGATTGGAAGCAATCATCAAGAACAGAGCACCACAGGATGCGTTCTTCATCTCCCAGCGGATCTGCGGGGTGTGTCCCGTCTCCCACGGCCACGCATCGAGCATGTCAGCCGAGGCAGCAATGGGAGTCCAGATTCCCGAAGGCGCTAGACTCGTTCGTAACATACTGGAAGGTGCACAGTACCTCCATAGCCACATTCTGTGGTTCTACACATTGGCTGCACTCGATTACGTCGATCCAGTAAAGGCGCTTCAGGCAAACATCGCTGACACCTATGCACTCGCACATGCTGCCGGGACTCGGGTGGCAGACTTTGGCGCCATCGCAAAGAGGCTGTCGGCGTTCGTTGAGCGCGGACAGCTTTCCATCTTCGCGAATGGCTGGTTCGGACATCCTGAGTACCCAGCTGATATGCCGGCCGAGCTTCACCTGATCGGCGTCGCGCACTATCTCGAAGCTCTGGAGATGCAGGCCGAGGCGGCTACTATCATCGCAGTCATGGGTGGAAAGTTCCCCCACTTCATGAGCTCCATTAATGGTGGTACTTCTTGGGTCCCGACCGAAGAAAAGCTCGATGACGTAAAGTTCCGCCTAGCGAAGGTTAACGCTTTTGTGAGAGAGGCCATGATTCCAGACACCCTGGCAATCGCGCCTTTCTACCTCGATGCACTGAAGTTCGGTGGCGGAGGCGGCAACTTTCTCTCCTTCGGAGTCTTCGATGACCCGTCGTTCGAGATCGATAATCGCTATATGCCACCCGGCTTCTCCGAGGGTGCCTCGTTGGGCCTGGATACAGTGGATATCGACAACGTCAAGGAGTACACGGAGCACGCATGGTACTCCTCCCCTTCTGGACTTAACCCGAAGGTCGGAGAAACCGTCCCTGCGTTCACCGAGTACAACACCGACGACAAGTACTCTTGGGGCAAGGCAGTTCGGTACAAAGACTTGCCTGCCGAGGTCGGTCCCCTAGCTAGAATGGTCGTTGCTTACGTAAAGGGCGACGAGGCGGTCCAGGATCTGATCGATAGCACTCTTGCCAAGCTAGGTGCCGCCGGTAAGCCTGAGGTTCTGGTCTCTCTGCTGGGCCGAGTGGCTGCTCGTAACCTCGAGACAGCCCACACAGCAACTCTCACCGAGCAATTCTTAAACGATCTCATTGCGGCGGTCAAAGCGGGTCCTCTGGAACTGTTCACCCCTCATGACATCACTGACGGTGAAGGTTATGGAATGTGGGAAGCACCACGGGGTGCTCTTGCCCACTACATGACTGTGAAGAATCGCAAGGTTGATCGCTACAACGTAGTCACGCCCTCCACATGGACATGCGCTCCTCGCGATGCTGCTGGCCGACGTGGCCCTATGGAGGAAGCTTTGATCGGCACTCCCGTTGCTGACATCGAAAGGCCCCTCAATGTTGTCCGTGTAGCCAGAAGCTTCGACCCTTGAGTGGGTTGTGCGGTTCACGTGATTGAACCAAAAACTGGCAAGAAGGCAGTAGTCCACACCAAGCCGATGGGGGTGAAGTAAGATGGCGCACCTCGCCCACTATCGTGAGGCACATCCACTGGTCTTCGTAGTTACACACTGGATCAATGCAGTGGCTATGGTCCTCCTCGCTCTGTCGGGGTTCTATATCCACTATCCGCTGTTCGCTGCGCCAGGTGCGATGGGTCTCGCTAGAGGCATTCACTTCTTCTTCATGTATGTGCTGATCATCAACCTGACCTTCAGGATCATAGCGGCGTTCTTCGTCAAGACTTCTTGTGCCCTCGGTACCCGTACCCAGGACACCGACATCAAGAACTGGCTACCCCAGAAGGCGAATCGGCATCAGTTGCTGCCGTGGTTGAAGTACTACCTGTTCCTGAAGAAGGAGAAGCCGATTGGTGCCAAGTACGGCGTCCTTCAGAAGATCGCCTACTTGGCGACTGTGCCCCTGACCTACCTCATGGCCTACACGGGTTTTGCAATCTACGCCCCGGTCATGGATTGGGCCATCTTTGAAGCAGGCCTGAACTTGGTGAATGGCGCGATGAATATGCGGATCATCCACTACTTCATGATGTGGGTGTTCATCATCTTCACAGCTATCCATATCTACCTTGCCAACGTCGCTGGGTTCGCTCCCTCCAAGCTGATCTTTGCATGGAAGGAATGCGACGGTCTTCAGTGTGACCCCGAGACAGGAAAGGTGATTGGCGGCGGCCACAGCCACTAGCCGATGACTGTTTGAAGGATTATGCTGACCAAGACAGGGTCCCGGACTTCCTTGCGGGACCCTGTCTTCATGCCGGAATAGTGGGTCGATCCAGCCATTGGAGAAGCGATGCTGTCAGAGCGTTTAGTTACCGCCGCACTTCGAATACTGAACCGTAGTTACCTATCCCAGGACTCCTCTGACGATCTCTTGCTCCCCCCACCTGGTCTAGACAGGGGTTATGTTCTCTACTTGCACGTTCCATTCTGCGAAAGACTCTGCCTTTACTGTTCATTCAACCGCTTTATCTTCGACGATCGACGTTGTCGCGAATACTTCAAGGACCTTCGTGAAGAGATGCGGATGCTAGCGGGACTCGGCTACTCCTTTCCCTCCCTCTATATCGGAGGTGGAACGCCGACTGTAATGCTTGATGAGTTGACGAAGACCATCGATTTAGCCAGGTCACTTTTCGACATCAAAGAGGTTTCTTGTGAGACATCTCCAAATCACCTAGATGAAAGGCTTGTTGATGAACTCGCCGGCCGAGTCCACCGCCTTTCCGTTGGAGTGCAGAGTTTCGATGAGAAGCTACTTAGGCAGATGGACAGATTCGAGAAGTACGGAGACGGACACACTCTGCTGGAAAGGGTCTCGGGTGTGTCGGGCAAGTTTAATTCGCTCAATGTGGACATGATGTTCAACTTTCCTAGCCAGACTGAAGAAATCCTTAGCAAGGACATCGAGCTACTGAAGGCCACCGGTGCCAATCAGACTACCTTCTACCCGCTCATGGCATCCCCACTCAATCGCCTTGAGCTCGCCCGCGCCGTGGGTCGGATCGATTACAAAAGAGAAGCTCATTACTATCGAGTTATTGCTGACAAGCTATCGGACCAGTACATTCCCACTTCGGCATGGACATACTCGAAAGACACGAACTCGATGATCGACGAGTACATTGTTGACTACGAGGAATATGTTGGGATTGGATCTGGAGCCCTTTCCTTTCTTGGCGGGACGATATACAGCAATACATTCTCATTAACCGAATACTCACGGGCAATTCGCTCAGGCAGGATGTCCGTCGCCAAGCGTGGAAGGCCCTACGGCACTAAAGCTCTCATGAGATATCGCTTTGTGACCGATCTGTTCGGCCTGAGGCTGGACAAGAAACGTTTTCTTGCGGACTTTGGCATCCCGGTTGAGCGAGGCCTAGCTCCGGAGCTAGCATTCATGCATGTATCCGGTGGCATCGCAAAACACGATGACGAAGAGATCACACTGACTGAAACCGGGCGGTACCTGCTCATGGTGATGATGCGAGAAACCCTTGCGTCAAGCAATGACGCACGTGACAAAGCACGTGCGGGGCTCCCTCCGGAGGACAAGATGTTACTGACCGATTCTTCGACAGAGAGAGTCCTCGTCGACGACGCAGTCGGCTCGAGCCAGAGACTCAGCCACGAGGCTTGTCAGTAGGAACCGACGGTCTCGATAATGCAATCGACGACGTCGTACACCAGCAGCGGATCGCTGTTCGGTGCGGGAGAGCGAGCAAATTCCCCGTTCCGACTGATTACGAGGTCCGCAAGTTCAACATCCAGATCGTACAAAGTCTCCATGTTGTCCAACGCAAAGCCTACCGGACACACGACGATTGTGTCGTAGTCATCCGTAAGGGCAGCATTTGAGATCTCCTCAGCGGAGGGTCCCAACCATTGACCTGGACGCTGTCCCTTCGACTGAAATGCCAACATCCACGGATAGGTGCCCTCGGTTGACCCATGGGAGTGGTGACCAGCAAAGTTTACAGAGCCACCAATAGGCAGCGATATGCGGCTTGCCACTCCGTCACAGGCAAGCTTGAGCCCGTCCAAATAGCCGATGCTGGTTGAGTCAGCCACTTCGCCCATTGGAAGGCTATGTGCGCTGAACAAAATCAGCGTCCTTCCATCTCTCCCACCTTCGACCTCTTCAAGAACTAAAGAGAGTCGAGCTGCATGGGCATCAAGAAAGCCTTCCAGGCCGCCCAACAACGGAATTTCCAGGACAGACATGTCGAGAAGTCCACTGACTGCGGAAGTGACCATCTTTCTGTAGGTCACTGTGGTGATTTCAGCTTCAAAAGGCGAAAGAGGAACCGTAATCAACCTTCGAACACCGGAAGCATAGAGTTCTCGAATCGAGTTCGCCACAGACGGATCAGAATAGCTGTACCCGATTCGAACAGGAACATCCCATCCTTTATCGCCCAGGGTTGCCGACAGGGCATGAGCGAGCTCCTCGGCTAGAGGAAGCAGAGGGGACGATCCTCCGAGAGCAAGATACCTGTTGCGGACGCTATGTACTAGCTCCTCAGAAGGGGGCCGGGCCATGACAGCTGCGAGGAATCCCTCTACAGCGTCCAAGTTTCGCGGGCCCCCGTATCCAACGAGCAGCACGCCGACTTCGGAAGTCTGGGCAGTCGACACTACTCGGCCGATCGAGACCGTATGCGATCAGAATGATGGTGAACCATCTGGATCATAGCCTTCGCCTTCTCTGGATCGCTCGTCTTGTGGATACCGTGTCCGAGGTTGAAGATGTGGCCCGGCCTAGTTCCAACAGCCTCCAGAATCTCAACGACCATGGACTCGAGGATGTCCTCGGGGGCGAACAGTGCGACTGGGTCGATGTTGCCTTGAATCCCAAAGCGAGCATCGATCATCTTGACTGCGGTGCGCATGTCGAGCCTCCAGTCGATACCGATGACGTCGCCACCCGCCTGCATGGCGAGGTCCAACATGGAGGTGGCACCATTTGGGAAGTGGATCAACGGGACCCCACCCTCAACGGTGGCATCGCCGTGGGCTTTCACCTCACTGATGACACGGGTGGTGTATGGAAGGATGTATCTCTGGTAGTCCCTCGGAGCGATGTATCCGACCCAGCTGTCAAAGAGCTGGACTACCTGGGCGCCGGCGTCTATCTGGGCGTTGAGATAAGCAATTGTGGTATCAGCGAACTTGGTCAGCAGGCGATCCCATGCCGGGGTATCCCCCCACATGAGAGCCTTAGTGTATTCATAGTCACGGGTGCCATGACCCTCGATGGCATAGCTCGCCAATGTGAACGGCGCGCCCGCAAATCCAATAAGCGGCACCTTGTTGGCTAGTTCATGCCTAAGTATCTTGATGGCTTCCATCACGTAGCCAGTGGCCTCATACGGATCGGCGACTATCAGTTTATCGACATCGGCCGAAGACCGCACTGGATTGTGGATTACCGGACCCTCGCCTTTGGCGAACTCAAGATCGAGCCCCATTCCAGTGAAGGAAACCAGAATGTCTGAGAACAATATAGCGGCGTCCACGCCGATAAGATCGACCGGCTGAAGGGTTATTTCTACCGCCAGCTCGGGATTGCGACACATGTCCAAGAAGCCATGCTTTTCTCTGATAGCGCGATATTCGGGCATATAACGCCCAGCCTGTCTCATCATCCAAACGGGGGTTCGCTCGGTAGGCTGTAGTCTGGCTGCGCGCAAGAACAAGTCGTTGTAGGGCATCTGGTGGGTGTCCTCTCATGATGACAGCGAAATCGGAAATCAGTCTACCACGAAAGAGCTCTCCCGTACCCCGGCTCGAGGATACGGGAGAGCCGCCTTCTCACGATGTGCGATGTTACCTAGGATCCGGGTCGGGTATCCACAATGGTCTGGACAATCGACGGATCCGCCAGTGTCGATATGTCACCGAATACCTGCATGTCGGTCTCGCCTGCCGCAATCTTACGCAGAATCCGGCGCATGATCTTACCGGAACGGGTCTTGGGCAGCTCAGGGACGAAGTGTATGCGATCTGGAGTAGCTATCGGACCGATCTCCTTGCGAACATGCGAAACAAGATCTTTCATCAACGCATCTCCGGATTCGTGTCCCGCCTTCAAGATGACGTAGGCGTAGATTGCCTCACCCTTTATGTCATGCGGGAAACCAACCACGGCTGCTTCAGCAACCGCCGGATGCGATACCAGAGCGCTCTCGACCTCGGCCGTTCCCATCCGATGTCCTGAGACGTTGATGACATCATCGACTCTGCCGAGTAACCAGTAGTAGCCGTCCTCGTCCTGGCGGGCTCCGTCACCAGTGAAGTAGTTCCCAGGAAACGTGGAAAAGTAGACTTCCTTGACGCGCGCATTCTCTGGGTCGCCCCATGTTCCGCGCAGCATCCCTGGCCACGGGTACTTGATGCACAATCTGCCGCCCTCGCCCACTGGTGTCTCGGTCTTGTCCTCATTTAGAACGACCGGCTGAATTCCAAAGAAGGGCCTAGTGGCTGAACCGGGCTTCATTGGTGTTGCACCGGGCAGGTTTGTGATGATGTGGCCACCGGTCTCTGTCTGCCAATAGGTGTCCACAATCGGAATCCGCTCCCCGCCCACATTACGGAAGTACCACATCCACGCTTCGGGGTTGATCGGCTCTCCAACTGTCCCCAATACCCGCAAGGTCGATAAATCGTACTTGGCTGGCCACTCTTCTCCGAGCTTCATCAAGGCACGAATAGCGGTAGGTGCAGTGTAGAATTGGTTGACCCCATACTTCTCGACGATTTCCCAGAAACGTCCGGCGTCGGGATAGGTAGGAACGCCCTCGAACATGAGGGTGGTGGCACCAAGGGCCAGTGGCCCATAGACAACATAGCTATGACCCGTGACCCAGCCGATGTCGGCTGTGCAGAAGAAGATGTCTTCATCATGGTAGTCGAAAGTGTACTTGAAGGTCATGGTGGCATAGAGGAGGTATCCGGCGGTTGTGTGCAATACGCCCTTAGGCTTGCCCGTTGAGCCAGACGTATAGAGGATGAACAGCGGATGCTCTGAGTCTACCCACTCGATGTCACAATGCTGGGAGATGTCCTCGGCATCGACTTCCTCGTGATACCAGTGATCGCGCCCTGCCACCATCGGCACTTCTGCACCGGTGCGCTGAACTACGATTACACTTGAGATCGAAGGGCACTCAACGAGAGCATCATCTGCCATCGACTTGAGGGCCACTCCCCTTCCGCCCCGAACACCTTCATCTGCAGTGACTAGGAGCTTCGCCTCGCAATCCTGGATGCGATCACGAAGGGCCTGCGCCGAAAATCCGCCGAAGACGACCGAGTGGATGGCTCCGATACGCGCACAAGCCAGCATTACAACTGGGAGCTCAGGGATCATCGGCAGGTAGATGGCAACCCTGTCACCCTTCTTGATACCGTGCTTCTTGAGAACGTTAGCGAACTTGCAGACCTTGAAATAGAGCGATTGATAGGAGTACGAGCCCGTCGTGCCGTCGTCGGCCTCCCAGATGATGGCAGTCTTATTGCGACGAGCGGTCGTGAGATGACGGTCGATACAGTTGTATGAGACGTTGGTCTGGCCGCCGACAAACCACTCCACAGAGGGAGTGTCGAACTCCCACTCAACAACCTTGTCCCACTTCTTGTGCCAGTGAAGGTATTCTTCGGCTTGGTCGGCCCAAAAGCCTTCTGGATCATTGACTGACCGGTCGTACATCGCCTGATACTCATCCATGCTTGACAGATGCGCTTTGGCGCGCACCCATTCGGCGGGTTCGACGATTGGCAACTCGTTCATCATCGATTCAATCGAGCTTGATTTGTCACTCATGTGTCCTCCTCCATGTAGTGGCTTACGGTGGGCGGATATCGGTAAGCGCGAATCCATGCGTCCGAGTATCCGGCCGCCCACAACGATGCGTATCGCCTAGCTTACCGCAAACCCCCGGTCGAGTATCCATGCGTATGGCAGGCGGCATGTATCATCGGTAGACGGTGACCGGGAAATCTGAAGGAAGATTATCTTGTAACAATGGTGACAACTCGTGCAGATAGTGTTATCGTTTGCTACAGAAGTTTCCCTTCCCAGCAAAGTGCCGATTCTGGAGAATCCGGACGGCAAAATAGCGGGGCATAGCGGCCGGCAGCGCAATGTTATGCAGGCCACCTGGCAAGCCTGCAGTAACCCGCGAGAGACTCAGGGGTAGCTACGGGGAAGGAATATGAAAACCCTGGCCCGAAGGCCGGGGTTTTCGGTTTAAGGAGCAGAGGGTGGATTACCGTATCTGCGGTAATGACTTCATGGCAGCTCCATCATCCAGTACTCGGAGACAGCTTCATCGCTGCGATGTATTGAGCGGTGAACTCATCGGCCTGTGGTAGTTCGTGGTGCAGGGCCAACGCCCGCAGTGCATCAAGGCGAGTAATCGTCTGCGGAGCCTGCGCAATCCGCACTGCTCCGAGGAGCGCCGCATCGGCGATGACGTCCACCTGACGCAAGTCGGCTGGGACAACTCCAAGCTCTCGGAGCTCTTCTGCCGAGACTGCACCACCGAATGTGCCTGAAACAATCAAGCGATCGGGTTTATGGTCGGCAGCACTGAGCATTGTGCGGATGGCGGCAAGTATTGCAGCCTTGGCGGTCTGGAAGGCGCGCACATCAGATTGAGTGAGCCAAGGGCCCAACCCGCTGGGCGCAATCGAAAAAACAGGCTGCCCATCGACGTCGGCGAAATGACTGCGCAGTGGCCCACTGGCCCACATTCGGCCGGATTCGTCTATGTGGCCGGAGGACCGCAAAGCGAGGATCAGGGAGATAAGACCCGAACCGCAAAATCTGTCCGGATCCCCATCACCTTCGACGTCGACTTCAATCCTGCCGTCCTTCAGCCCGACCTTAGTGATCGCACCGGGCCCGAAGGGTCCACCGCTTGAGATCCCCGCTCCTTCGAACACAGGGCCGGCCGGAACCGATGCGACGTGAATGTGTGAGGAGTCGTGCACAGCAATTTCACTGTTGGTTCCGATGTCGACATATATGAAAGGCTCCGAAAGAGTCGGGCCCAACATCAGTAACCCCGCCAACAAGTCTCCCCCTACATGCCCTGCCACGCCAGGAATGAAAATAGTTTCAGCCTTATCACCAAAGGGATTACACTGGACCCCCAGCTCGGATGGCCCCGATTGTTTGTTGGTTACCAGCGGCTGGGGAGGTCGGCTTGAGCCAGTGTGGGACGGTTTCTGCCCGCAATACAACGAAAGCATCACTGGATTGCCAACGACAACCACTCTGTGGATCCTATCGGCTAGGCCGTTTTCGCTTGCTGAAAGCGACTGGTAAGCCTCGGAAACCGACTGTTGTATATCAAGTCGCAATTGGGCGGCGTGTCCCTCGTTCGCTGCGCTAAGTCGCGACAAAACATCGGCCCCGTACCGTGATTGGCGGTTACGCACTGCAGCCGTGATGTGCTGACTTCCAGGAGCAGCGGATGCCAGAGCCACCTTTACGGTGGTTGTTCCAAGATCGACTGCGAGAACCGATGCTAACGCCTCAGGTGCGTGAGCTAGAGGACGTGGAGATGACGGGGGCGCAAAAGGCAGACGCAAAGTCACCGGACCTGTGACGCGCGCACGACAGGCAAGGCGGATACCCTGCGGGGCTCGAACGAGCTTCGCCTGCTCTACTACGTCTGGTGGAGACAGAGAGCCGGTGATGACCTTGACCGCACATCCACCGCAGGTCCCTCGCCCGCCGCATGGGAGCCCGAATGGAAGTTTGGCGGCAATGATCGCCTCTGCGACGGTAATCCCAGGAACAACGCTTAGCACGATGTTCGCAGGTTCGATGGTTACAGGTACCTTTGAGCTCACCCGATCACGCTATTCGTCGAAACACACCATACCGTGTGACATTCTACGACCGCCCATGACGTGAGCATGTAGATGTCCCACCGTCTGATTGGCGTCGCTGCCATTGTTGATGATAACCCGATATCCCGACTCGGATATCCCTGTATGCTTGGCAACCATTGCGACCACCGAAAATAGGTTGCACAACACTTCCCGCGGTACATCGTCACTGAGATCGACATAGTGCTTCTTCGGAATTACGAGGATGTGCGTAGGTGCCTGAGGGGCGATATCGTCAAAAGCGATGACGTCGTCATCCTCATATATCTTATTGGACGGAATGGCACCGTCGACGATCATGCAAAATACACAGTTTGTCATCGCTACTCTCCTCGACTAGTCGTACCAGCGAATAATGGTGGCAGTGGCTACATATTACTCGGATGGGCCTGAAGTCAAATCGCCCTCTGCTTCCGACTCCAGTTCTCCGACAAGCATCGTCACGCGTTGTTGGGCCTGCGAGAGACTTGTCTGGACGAAGCGCACGAGAGCCACCCCCCTCTCGTAACGTTCTAAACTTTCTTCGAGCTCGAGCCGACCACTCTCCAGTGCGGCGACTATTGTTTCGATCTCGCTGATTGCTTCACCAAAGGTCAAGCCCTGAACTTCATCATTTGGTTGCAACATCAGGCCCTTTCGACATCATCCACCATACATCTCATCTGACCATCCGTTACTCGTACCAGAACCTCTTGTCCGCTGTCGACATCTTCGACTGAACGTATAAGACGACCAGTGGCCGATGATGTACACACGGAGTATCCTCTTCCGAGGGTAGCTAATGGCGAAAGGTCATGCAACCTAGCAACCGCACTCTCCAATCGGCTTGCTGGAATCATAGTGACGAATGCCCCAACGTGAAGCAGTCTATCTTGGACCCGGAGAAACGCTGCCTCCTTGGCCTCGAGTCCCCTCGGCAAGGCTTGGGCCAGGCTGGCTTGCAGCGAATCCGCTTTGAGTAGGTGGTGCGCAAGCAGGCTCATGGGGTCGCGGAAAGGCGTCCTTTGCTTCAGCATCTGTACTCTGTGCCCAGCGCGGTCTACGCCATGGGTCAATGCCCTAGACAGCATGCGGGTCTTCTTCAGCATCAAGCGGGATATCTCCTCGGTGGACGGAGAGACGGCCTCGGCCGCGGCTGTAGGGGTAGATGCCGAGACATCTGCAACCATGTCTGCAATCGACGTATCAGGCTCATGTCCGATCCCAGTAACGATCGGCACCGGAGATGTAGCTACCGCTCTGACCACGACCTCTTCGCTGAATGGGAGCAAATCCTCGTAGCTCCCTCCGCCTCGAACCAGAAGAATGACGTCAGGCTTGGATCGGATGGCCTCTGTCAGACCGGTGACGATCGAGGTCACCGCGTGCGGCCCTTCGACATTTATTCCGGCAATCAGGAGTTCGGCGACAGGATAGCGCCTTTGAAGGGTGCGAATGACATCGTGGACGGCCTTGCCTCGAGGTGACGTGACGAGTGCGATCCTCTTTGGGAAGGTCGGCACGGGGCGCTTGCGTGCGGGATCCATGAGTCCCTCTGCCTGAAGCATCCTGGCTCTTTCAGCGACCCTAAGCCGAAGCTCCCCTTCGCCAGCCGGCGTGATTCGAGAAACAACGAACTGAAGGCGCCCTTTTGGCACATACGCCGAAAAGTTGCCATCGAGGACCACGAGCATTCCGCTGCGAAGTTGTATACCGCATGCACGGTATGGGTCGCACCACATCAAGCACGGCATGGTGCTCTCTTTGTCACGAATGGAGAAGTAAACCGCCTTATAGCCGGCCTTATCGGCGAGATCAGAGACTTCTCCAATAACCCGAAGTCGAATGGCCTCCAGGGAACGCCGCGCCTGCGTCAGGGCCTCACTGACTGACACTGGCGCTCTCTGCGACACAGACCCTCCCTGAACACGACCCACTAGGTCAACCGACGAATGTATTGTCGCATACGAGCCCCGAGTTGTCGGCCTTGTCCTAGCGTCGGGCCAAGCTCAAGAAGTACAGAAGCTGAAGGACTGCCACTAATGTTGCCGCTAGATAAGTAAGCGCGGCTGCGGTCAGCACCGTCCGAGCACCGCTAACCTGGTCGGCTGGTAGCATGTTGCCTGTGGACAGGGCGACCAAAGCCCTACGTGAGGCATCGAACTCCACGGGGAGTGTGACCAACTGGAATAGAACTGCCGCCGCGAATACGATCACTCCCAACATTATGAGGTCTGCGAAGTTGAGAATGATACCGCCGAACACCAAAGGCATCGCCAAGGAAGAGCCTAGCTGTGCGGTTGGAACGAGTGCCGAGCGAATCCTAGCGAAAGCGAACGCCCTCGCATCCTGAACGGCATGACCAGCCTCGTGAGCGGCAACACCTGCTGCGGCGACTGTGGTTCCGTCGTGAACGGCTGCCGACAGTCGAATGACCTTTGTACGGGGATCGTAGTGATCGGTGAGGTCTCCGGCCACACGTTCAATTGCCACATTGTGGAGCCCCTCGGCATTGAGCATATGTCTGGCTACCTGTGCACCAGTCTGACCTGTTGCCAAGGGAACCTGGCTATAACGCTTGAAGGATCGCTTCACCCATAGCTGAGTAAGCCCACCCAATGCTATAGCAACGATCATCAGTAACATCCAACTCATCTGGAGTGCCCTTTCCCGAATTCTCTAAGTATTGTCGGTCTGATCGATTTCCAGCCTATCAAGCGAGATGTGTGCCATCCTCTATATCCCCAATGACGTCCTCGTATGTACGCGTCATGCAAAGCCTATCGTCGACAACCGATAGCGACAGCTTCCCCTCTAGCAAGCGAAGCAGATCATCTCCCACAAGACGACGCCGCCATCCTTCCAGCAACGGGGACCCATCTCGGCCGCCAGCAGCCAGGGATTCGATATCTTCACGAGTGGCCAGGACCGGCTGTGCTACGCCATGCTGTTTGGCGCGAACCCGGATCAGTGCAGCCATTAGGTCTGCCACGCCGTCTGCCTCTGCTGGAGTTTTTCGGCGTTTAGGAAACGAAGGCAAGTCGGAGTCTGGGAGCTGGAGTCCCGCCGAGACCGCCGCCAGAAGTGCATCTCGTGCAGTATTGGATAGCTTGCTGTCCACTCCCCTGATCTCGTCCAGTGCATGAGCATCTTGAGGGGCATGGCGTGCAATCTCCACCAGAGTCTCGTCTCCCAACAGCCACCGCCTGGGGATGTCCCGGCGCTGAGCTTCAACCTCTCGCCATGCCGTCACCTTCTGCAAGACACCAAGGGCCCTGCGGCTGAGGGAGGATGCGCGTTTGACCCGCCGCCACATCGAATCTGGATCGACGGTGAAAGCCGAGGGGTCTGACAAACGTTCAAAATCAGCCGAGAGCCATTCTAGGCGACCTGTAGAGGTCAGCTTAGCGTGGAGCATTGAATAGAGACGGGGAAGATATCTCACATCATTGAGTGCATACTCGATTTGCGCGTCACTTAAGGGTCGTCGGGCCCAATCGGTATAAGTACTCGACTTGTCCAGGTTGACGCCAAGAACCTGAGAGACGAGGCTCTGGTAGCTCATTTGGCTGTCGAAGCCGACGATGGTCGCGGCAACCTGCGTATCGAATATCGGTCTGGTGACGGCTCCGGTTGTCTGAAAGAGTATCTCTAAGTCCTGCTGGCCAGAGTGAACCACCTTTTGTACCCGATGGTCGGCCAGTAAGGAAACCAGTGGGCTCAGGTCATCTACGACGAAGGGATCGACGAGGGCGACCTCGTCCTCTGCAGCTATCTGCATCAAACACAGCTTGGCGTAATAGGTGCGCTCACGCATGAATTCTGTATCGATGGCTAGTACTTTGGCGCCGATCAATCGGCTACAAAAGTTTTCCAGCGTTCGAGCGTCTGCTATGTACACACTGACTCCCCTGATAGGTTTGGGCTAACATGATACGGTGACACACTATGAGCCTTCATCGCCATCGTTCTGTTGGTTGACGAGCAATAGCAAAGCACGCCTCCGCGATCGGAGAACCAGATGCGCATACTATGCATAATAAACGACCGCGCCGGACAAAGTGACATAAGTATCTACGAGTGCATCCGCGCGATTGGGAAGTCTGGCAGCGAGACCGTGGTTCGTTATCTCCACGGCGGCACGTCCCTACGCGAAGTGACTAGGGATGCTTCCCAATTCGATCGGGTCATCGCCTGCGGCGGTGACGGCACGGTGACCGGTGTTTGCTACGCAATGAGAGGGACCGGAGCTCCAGTACTCGCGTATCCAGCGGGAACCGCAAATCTACTCGCCATGAATTTGCGTATGCCCTACGATCCGCGGGAGTTGGCTGCCATCACTCTTGGCAATGAAACCACCCCTATCGATATTTGCGAGCTTTCCGTTGGAGAAGTCGGAACGCCCGAAAGACGGACGGAAGGTTTCATGATTGCCGCAGGAGCAGGCTTCGATGCATCAATAATGCTAGCCGCTCAGGAGCTGAAGCCTTCCATCGGGGTTTCCGCATACCTCGTTGGTGCGCTGGCAAATCTGATGCCTACCATTTCCAAGTTCCGGCTCACCCTGGATGGCAAGACCGTTGAGACCGAAGGGATCGCCGTGTTGGTCGCAAACGTTGCCAGACTGCAGTTCGATCTTCCGCTCATCCACGCCAGCGACCCCCGAGATGGGCTATTCGAAGTCATCGTGCTGCGCACTCGCAACGCTTTCGAGTTGATACCTGCGGTTTGGGCGGCAATCATAGACCGGACCACAGGTCAGCATGCAGACCGAACAGCGGGGGTGGAAACGTACGTAGCGTCGCATGTCCGCATTGAAGCAGACCCTGCGCTTCCCGTTCAGTTCGATGGTGAACTGTTGGCCTCTTCCACGCCCTTCGAAGCTCGCGTGCTGCCTGAAAACGCCCTTTTACTTGTTTCGGACAAGTATTTCCTGGTGCCCTGATGTAGCTATCTCTCTGCCAGGAAGTCCAATATGACCTGGAACTCTTCGTCAGTGACCACCAGTCCTAGTGATTGCATCCTCTCCATGGTCTCTTGCCACCCGGCGCGATCGAAATCCGCCTCATACACCCGATCGAGAGAGTGACACATCGAACATCTCCGGTCAGTCAAAGCTTGGGGGCTGTTCGGATCCTCAGGCATCGGATCAGGCGCATACGCCCCACCCGTCGATTGTCCTTGTCCGTCGGATTCTTGAGCGGCGCATCCTGCGGCAAATAGAGCGAAGGCTAGGAGTAGTCCCACAAACAAAAGATTAGAGAGTCGGTTGCTCTTCATGTTCAACCCCTTTCGACATAGGCGGACTGACTATCTGACTACGGTCCGGACGGGCTGCTCACATACCAACAGTGGCACATGACCTGCTATGCTGACAGTGTGGCAATACGGGATGGTCTATAGAAACGTATACTTCGTCAAACGAGGACGCCTGTGCTGCGAGAAGAAGACCGTGATCTCAAGATATTCCACCGTCGCCTAGTGGTATTCATCACTGTGTCGACACTCTTATTGTATGTCGGAGTGTGGCACTTTGCACGTAACGCCCATCTAGAATCTATAAGAGCCAAAGCGCAAACCTATATGGATCTCGTTCTGACTGTGCGCGAGTGGAACAGCGAAAACAAGGGCGCATGGGTTTCTGGGAGGTACGATTCAGAGGAAAGTCGCTACCTTAGGGCTCGAGGCATCAGCGACGTGACCCGAACGGTCGATGGCCAGGCTCTTGTACTCGTAGACCCTTACACCATGATAGGCGAGATAGCGGACCTCAGTACCGGGAACGACAGTGTCCGGTTCCGGCTGATCAGCAACACTCCGATAAATCCGGATAATTACCCCGATGCATGGGAAAGTACAGCCCTGGAGGACATCGATCGTGGTGAAGAGTGGGTCGAGTCTTTTGTCGATCGGTGCCGCGGCAGGCCAAGAGTACCGATTCGTTACCCCGCTTTCCGCACAGCGATCCTGCCTTGATTGTCACACTACGCCGCCGACTGAAACGGGCAACAGCCGATATATCGGCGCTTTCAGCATCGCTATGCCCGCCGAGCCGCTGCAGCTGACACTGCGGAATCTAACGTTGTTGCTGCTTCTCGCCTGGCTAGCGACCACCGGGGCAACCTTGCTTGTTGTGCGGACAATGATGAGACGGTTGATGGCTGAGCTGCAAACCGTCAACAAGGACCTTCGGCGAGCTGCAACGATTGACCAGTTGACCGGCCTTGCGAATCGCCAAATGACACTGGCTAGGCTCAACGAGGAATTCGAACGATCCAAGCGCTCCGGAGGTCATCTCAGTATTGTTGAGTTCGACCTAGACCATTTCAAGTCGGTCAACGACACTCACGGGCATCTTGTCGGAGATAGAGTACTGCGCCACTTTGCCGAAAGGGCGAGCTCGGTCATCCGACCCTACGACCTCCTCGGCAGGATCGGCGGTGAGGAATTCCTTCTTGTTGCCCCAAACAGTGACCTTGAAGCGGCATCGTCTTTAGCCGAGAGGGTTCTCCACGCATTCAGGTCGGACCACTTGACGCATGAAGGAGCGCCGCTTCGGACTACCGCCAGTGCTGGAGTCGCCACCATTGCTGAATCGGACGCTGAGCCTGAATTCCTTCTCGAACGTGCGGACCAGGCTCTCTACCAGGCAAAACAGGATGGTAGGGACAGGATCGGCAAGTCAGAGGTTTGATTCCCTACCGCTCAGCTCTCTCGGCCAGAATGGTTACAGAAGCGCGAGCACCAACGCCAGCAACAGTAGCCCGACGACTAGAATCGAAGCTACGGGCCAACTCAGAAGATAAGATTCTGCAAGAGTTGCACGGTGTAACGCTGTCATTGGTCCGTCGTCTACCGGCTCTGCCCTTGCTTCAGCGACCTCGGGTTTACGGATCAGCAGGAAGGAATCGACAATTTCTGTCAACCTTACCCAAGGGTCGACAATCGGAAAGCGTACCAACGATCGGATATCCGTCCGTCGTACGGAGTACGCCATAACCAGTGCGAAAGCTACAACGCCAATCAGGATCGGAAGCGCTAGGTCTGCCGCTCCGTAGAATCCGAGAGCTTTCTCGGCTGCAGCTTGTATAACTTGGTCAGGCATTATCCATAAGAACATGCCCGTGAAGAGCGCGAGTACCGCCATCGAGATGATGCCCAGCCCTGAAGGTGTGTCTGAGCGAATTGCCTGGTCTGAACTCCCCTTCCACGAAAGATGCAGGAATCTAGCCATCAACAAGGTTGTGCCGACTGCGCTCACTGAGAGCATCACACCCAAGAATGTCTCCCATTGACCGGGAAGGGCCACTAGAGTGTCCTTGAGTGCCAATTTGGCAATGGCCCCGCTAGTAAACGGCATGCCCGCCAGAGTCAGTCCGGCAAATGCGATGATCGGCAGTGCCCAGCGCTTGGTAGCTGCATGAGCTACGCTCTCGTCGCTAGCGAAAAGAGCGGCTTTCGCAAATCCATGATGAACCACATAGATCGCAACCGCGGTGACAGCGATAGGCCAAACCTCAGAGCTAGCCAGGCCAGCCCCTATGCCGACGGCCATGATGCCGAACTGGCTCATGCTCGAATAGGCCAGGACGCGTCGGGGTCTGACCTGTGTGCAACCCACTAGGGCGGCAAACATAGCAACGATGAGACCTGCGACTATGGCCACCGAACCCCAACCAGGAAGATCGATGACGCCTCCCGGAAGGAACCTGACCAATCCAATGATCCCCGCCGAAGATGCCACTCCCGCAAGCGCTGCACCCACTCCGGGTGCGGCGGAATCGTAAGCAGACGGCATCCAGGCATGAACGCCGATTGCGCCTATCTTGATGCCGAAGGCTACAAGCAGCAGTCCAATGCCTATGTCGCGCCAGAGTGAATCGATTAGTACAGCTGTGAAGGTATCGGTGCCGAAAGACCCTATCATCAACGCCGCAAGCAAAAGCGCCTCACCGAATACCGTGTAGCTCATGTAAATTCGGCCTGCGCGGCGGTTTTGGGCCCTGTTCGAGTGTGTGATCAAGCCATATGCCGACAACGCCATCATCGCATAGAACGTGTAGAACATGGCCGGATCATGAGCGAAGGCTACGCCTATCGAACCGCTGGCTGCCATGAGTAGAAATATTCGGAATCGCCACTTGTGGTGACCTTCGGCGCGCCACGCGGACAACGCTGACACCAGCCAAACTACCCCAGCCAAGACCAGGAACAGGGTCCCCGTGAAGTCCAGATGGAATGGCTCCGCTCGCCACGGAACAGACATCACGCTCGATGCGTCTGAAACCATGGAGGCCCATCGAGTCGGCGAGAGCTCCAGGAAAGCAAGTGGGCCCATAAGGGCACCAAGGCAAGCTGTGACGAGCAGTGGCAACACGAGAAGCCGCTCCCCTTCAAATCGCTTGTAGCCTTGCTTGGCTAGGTTCATCCACTCAGGCTTGGGGGCACCAAACCAAGCGCGGCCGATCATTGGGAGCAGATATATGGCATTGAGCACGCTACTTACGCCGAGCACGGCCAGCGGCCAGACAAGGCCGTCTTCGAGCGCACCGAGCCCCAGTCCCCACTTGGAGACGAAGCCGGCGATGGGCGGAATTCCGATGATCCCCAATGCTGCAAGTGAAAACGCCAGCATGGTCAACGGCATCCTTCGGCCTACTCCATCCATCTCGCTGACTCGAGTGATCTTGACCTCCTCAGCCAGTACGCCAGCGGTGAAGAACATCGTGATCTTGAGGAACGCATGATGCACGAGATGGGCAAGTGCGGCCGCAATTGCAATCGGAGTCCCTATGGCAAGCCCCAGCACCATGTAGGAGAGTTGTCCTATCGTCGAATATGCGAGGCGCTTCTTGATGTCGTCCTGCTTGAGAGCCTTGACCGAGGCGTAGATGATGGTGAATCCTGCCAGCAAGGCCAGTGGGTCGAGCACCCCGAGGAGCGAGGCTGCCTCGATTCCAAAGACATCGAGGATCACGCGGGCGATTCCGAAGACGCCCGCCTTGACCACCGCAACCGCATGCAACAGAGCACTGACAGGAGCAGGTGCCACCATCGCGGCAGGGAGCCACCCGTGCGCTGGGAACAACGCAGCTTTGACGCCGAAGCCGGCGATGAGCATCGCAAAGATCACGGTCAGCTGCACCGAGTGAGTACCTAAGAGCCCTTCGGGAATAGAGCCCGAGGAAACGAAGGCTCCACCGCCGAGTGCATGAAGCCATACAACCCCTACAAGAAGCACTGCTCCGCCTGTAAGTGCGTACGTTAGGTAAGTTCGGCCTCCCTTGATCGCCGCTTGCGACCCCTTGTGAGCAACCAGCGGGTACGTGGCCAGAGTGAGCGCCTCATAGAAGATGAAGAGGCTCAACAAGTTCGACGAAAAAGCGATGCCGACCGCGGAGCCGACGCATATCGCAAAGAATCCGAAGAATCGCGCCTTGTCTTTCAGGTGCGCCATGTAGCCCGTTGCAAAGAAAGTCGTTACGAACCACAAGGTGGCTGCTAGAAGTGCGAATGTGACACCAAGTCGATCAACGGTCAATCCAAATGTGAGCCCTAAAAGGGGGACCCCAAGAGTGGCGGCAGCACCGCCTTGGGCAAGATGCACTCCCAGAAAGCCGGCTGCCCCGGTTGTGACAGCAGATCCTATGATGCCCACGGCGAAGCGAGCTTGATGCCGCTTCTCACCAAGCAAGAAGATGACGACCGCAGAAAACCACGGAGCCAAAACGGCTGTCAGTAAGGCGATTTGGACAAGACTCATCTCATCATCCCCGAAGCCAAAGACTCAACCGCCGGATACAGGAGATCCAGAATCGGTTGACCGAAAACGCCAATCACCAACGACATCAAGGCCAGAACCAAGGGCGCAACCGTGATCGTCCTGTTGGAGACAGTGACTTGGGCGGGCGGCTGGCCAGACCCCATGAACAAGGCGATGACCTTGAATATGTATAGAGCAGCCAATAGTCCGCCCACGACCACAGCGGCGGCCCACCACCATGCACCGGTTTCGATTGCCGAAGTCACATACAACCACTTGGACGCAAAACCGCCGGATGGCGGAAGTCCCACCATCGACACTCCAGCAATGGCGAAAGTGAAGGCCGGTATCGGAGCGAACCGTGAAAGTCCGGCCATATCCTCTAGGTGATCACTTCCCAATGTTTTGACTATGGTCCCGGCCGTCAGGAACATAGCCCCTTTCGCCAGTCCGTGAGCCACAGCGTGAAACAGTCCTGCGCTGGCCGCAAGAACAGCGGTTTGAACGTCATCGGCAGCGGCCACCAGCGGAAACAATAGAAAGAGGTATCCGATCTGAGCAACCGTCGAATAGGCGACCAACATCTTCAAGCGCTTCTGCATCAGGGCCATCGCGGATCCCCAGATGATTGCGCAGACTCCGAGAATTCCCAAAACCTCGGCAAGGCCAGGAATCATTTCATGTCCTACAAAAACGTGCATGATCTTGAATATGATGTAGAAGGAGCCTTTGACAACGAGTGCTGAGAGTACCGCGCTAACAGGCGCGACCGCATTCGCATGTGCGGGGGGGAGCCAAAAGTGCATCGGGAAGAGAGCTGTCTTCAGGAGGAGCCCTATGACCATTAGAGCTAGACCCGCCTGCGTTGTCGGATCGACGCTGACCTGTGCGGCAAGAAGATCGAAATCAAGGACGCCAGTGGATGCATACACCAGGGCCACACCAAACAGATAGATAAGAGATCCGGCCAGTGCGGAAAGAATGTAGCGCATGCCGGCGAACAAAGCCGCCCTCTCACCCGATATCGCTACGAGTCCCACTGCCGAAATCGTCAGCAGCTCCAGGCAAACATACAAGTTGAATAGATCATTGGATGCGAAAAGCGCGAACATAGCGGCCCACAAGAACAACCACAGGGACCAAAAAAGTCGGTAGCTATCTTTGGGCGGAAAGTAGCCCGCCGAATAGATGGTCACCACGCATCCCACAACGGCAGTCAGAAGCATCATCACCGCTGACGTGCCGTCGATGGTGAGGTCGATTCCCAGCGGTGCCCCCCATCCCCCGACGGTGTACACCCATACAGCCTCTTGACCGACAACGATCCATGTCATCCATGAAACCATTAGGAGCTGCAAGATAGCGGCTACCAGAGCTATCGCTCTTGCACTTTCGAATCGAACCAAGAACGCTCCAGAGGCGGCGAACAGCAATACCGCTATGGTGATGGCCGGCAATTGGGACTGGATGACATCAAACATCGTCATCTGTCTCCCGCAAGGTAACGGCACCTGTCTCGGTATATATTCGCTTGATCAATGCGAGGGAGTACGCGGTAGCCGCCACGGAAACGACGATTCCGGTCAACACCATCGCATGGGGAAGCGCGTCGGGAGTGGGCCCCGGAACTCTGCGTGCAATCGCTATAAGCACTAAGAAAACTGCCACTGCCATCACGTTCAGCCCCATCACTTTGTGTAGCAGGTGCGGCCGAACGACGAGTCCGTAGAGCCCAATGCAGAACATCGCAGCCCCGGCGAGAAGATATATCTCTATCTGAGTCACAGCGGATCGCTCCCATCGAACTCATCCCTAAGTGGAGCTGCTGAGGATAGGAACATTGTGACCAAGATCATTCCAATCGATAGCGTTAGCCAGGTCTCAATGACGATGATCAGTGTCTTGGCTAGATTGAGCGGGTACTCGAGTAGGTTCTTGTCGAAGAACATGGGGATTACAGCGGCTACTAGGAAAACAACGAACCCGACTGCGATGATCACCTTCACTATCAATGGAGAAAGCCACCCGGGACGGACGTGGCCCGAGAGACTGATAAGAACCCCTGCAGCTCCAAGTATGGACCCAGCCTGGAAAGCACCGCCGGGAGCCTTCTCTCCCGCCCACAGCAGGTATCCCGCGACCAGGATCATCAGCGGAACGAGGATCCTGGTGAGTAGCGAAAGAACCGGATCCGCCTTCGGAGCCATCCGAGCCGACACAAGAACTCCATCGCGCTGGAGGGAAAGAACTCCGATGATGGCCAGGACCAAAACTGCAATCTCCAAAAGAGTGTCCCAAGCCCGGAAGTTCAACAGGACAGCAGTGACAGGATTGATAACACCACTGACGTCAATGTTGTCTTGAATTGCAGCAGAAACCCCAGTTTCGGCCATAGGTATGGACAATACCGCTCGCGCAAGCAAGAGAAACACAGTCCCCAGTAGCCCTACGGCGATCAAGTGCTGCGCCCTGGTTGGACGCTCGATGTTGTCAGGCATTCTGCGACGTCCTGTCTTCGGGACTCTGATGCTTTGAGTATGGAACACTGCGACCCCTCAGGTGTCCGACAGTGTCAAGCAAGAGAGCTCCGGTGATTCCCGCTCCTAACGCGGCCTCCGCAAGTGCAACGTCCGGTGCCGCCAGCTTGACCCATGCGAAGGAGACGAACAGCCCAAGCGCGATGAACAGTACGACGGATTTGAACAGACTTGCCTCCGAGAAAATGCGAATGGAAAGGAGGATGAGTATCACAACGACTAGGATGTCGAGCCACAGTACTGGACTATTCATGGCTTCACCCATGGATCAACGCCACTTTCACGAGCGGCCCGTGCAATGAGATGGCTCGTAGTTGCAGTGGCTACCAGAACCAAAACCCATGTGAGCATGAGACGTATGGAAACCAGTCCTGAGGCCGAATTGAGCGCCAGCGCCAAGATCAGAATTCCCAGACCAAGGTTGTCGGCTTTAGTCAATGCATGAAGTCTGGAATAGACATCGGGAAACCTGAGTAGACCGATAGTTCCAACGATGAAAAACGCAGTCGAAACAATTAGAAGCGCGATGACGAGGAAGTCCATCCAGCTCATGATACGGTCCCACCGGGTGTCTCTGAGCCCTGTATTTGATTAGCTCGCTTCACAAAAGCAATCCCGGTAACGGCGGCCAACAATGCTAAAACGAGCGCGACATCGCGAAGTGCGGGAACCTGAAACGCCTCAGCCAGAAGCAACATCAAAGCTACACCGGTTGTGCCGAACAGCTGCGCTGCGAGCATCCTATCGGCAGCAGTTGGCCCCCTCTCGACACGTATAAACCCGAGTAACATGGTAATGAATATGACGATAGCGAATCCGACAAAGACGCCCTCAGGCATTCAAGTCACCGTCTTGGGATGTTTTCTCAACAGAGGGAACAGCAGGAAGCTCTAGGAGCTCGATCCCCATGATGTCCGCTATCAGATTCTCGATTCTCCTAATCTCCACAAGAACTGGTTGCTCAGTGTCCAGAACATGAAGGGCGATCACCTCGTCCTCCAGCCCGGAACTCAAAGTACCCGGCAACAAGCTCACTGTGTATGCCAAAAGCGCACGAGTAGTAGGAGTTGGCAGCCGAAGACTGCAGACCACGATCCCGGGGGTCAGCGGCATGCTCGGCTGGAGTGCCCGCAAGGCCACATCAACGCCACCGACGACTGAGTTGCGTAGGAAGTAGGCGAGGAATCGAATCAATGCCAGCGGCCTTATAGGCAGCCGAGTAATCGGCGACATTGCTGAGGAAACCAGGGCTGCGAATGCAGTGAAAGGAATACCGAACATCCATGAGCTGGTGTGGCCATTCGTCAAAACAACCCAGATGGCACCGAACACAACGCAGTATATAGCGAATCCTATAGCGAGTCGCAGACGCGAAGGTGCTGCACCGGACACAGAGGTCACGCTGGAGTTCACTAGCCTGACCACTTCTTCAGATACTTCTTGAGCAACTTTGCTATCGTCTTTTTCAGCTTCTTGTCGATCGATTTCTTGATCAGCTTCTTTGGCATGCTACCTCACCCTTTCAGCCGATGCGATGGTGGGCGCTAGAGGATTTGAACCTCTGACCTCTTCCGTGTCAAGGAAGCGCTCTCCCCCTGAGCTAAGCGCCCGTCCGGTGCGACTAGAAGGCTACTAGAAAGCGACTAGAACGAACGCCATTGTACCAATCTTGCTGAAAATGCCAACAGGGAACATGAAATTCTATCCAGACGGCTCTCCAATCAATCCTTTCTCGGCAGGAAAGGATATCTGCATGGAGTTTCCCGAAGGACGGACTTGCACGGCATGATAGCCCCTTGCTACACTACCCTTCGCGTGCGGACGTGGCTCAGTTGGTAGAGCACAACCTTGCCAAGGTTGGGGTCGCGGGTTCGAATCCCGTCGTCCGCTCCATTTATTCTCACTTCCGCTCATGGTGCCCGCACGGGCTTTCTGGAGTGGTTCTGGCAGCAAGAGATGGCGACGTGGCCAAGTGGTAAGGCAGGGGCCTGCAAAGCCCTTATCCCCGGTTCGAATCCGGGCGTCGCCTCCATGCTAGCGCTCATTTGGTGAGTTTCGAACGCGGTCGACCCAACGGCGCGAGAGGATTCTCTAGACGTTAGTTGGGTTGTGTGATCCGACTATGAGCCCGAATACTTGATCTGCAAGCGTTTCGCCTGCTCGAGTCGATACAATCCACGTTCAACGTCGGTCAAATCTGGGATGTTCTCGAGGGCCCATCGGATGATCTCCGTGGGAACGAGCGGATAGCGCTTACGCGCTTGGGCTAGGGTCATTTCTGCAACCTCCTGCTACGACGATGGCTACGATTCAACTACGATTACTGTCGTGCGACTACAGACCCAACAGAATCATCCTCGCTTTTGCTCAATTCGTCAAGCACGGCTACACTTTGGCAGAACGCACCGGCTTGCTGCACGTTTTCAACAACTGGATTACCGAAGTGTAGAGGAGTTATTCGGCGCATGAAGATCGGGTTCTTTACTGATACATACACTCCGCAGATCAACGGCGTGGTCCACTCCATTCGGCTGTTCAAAGAGGCGCTCGAGCAACGTGGGCACGAGGTCTACGTCTTCGCGCCCGACCCAGACCACCATGAGGATGGCGAGGTTACAGTCCGCTTTCCCTCGATTCCTTTCATGTTCCAGAAAGAGATGCGCGTGGCGCTTCCAATATCGATGGATGCGCTGCGCGTATTGGATGAGGTCGACTTCGACATCGTGCATTCTCACGATCCGTTCAGCATCGGACTCTTTGGCCTCAATGTTGCCCGACGTCACCGCGTTCCATACGTCCACACCTATCACACTCTCTACCCGGAATATGTTCACTACATCTGGGAGACCAGGCTTACCCGCAAACTAGCAGAGGTGCTCTCTCGGGAGTTCTGTGATGCCTGCGACTCCATAATTGCGCCGTCAAGCAAAGTCGAGGGCTACCTATATGACTGGGGGGTTCGGCGCAGGATTGAGGTCATTTCGACAGGGGTCGACATCGACCGATACGCAAATCCTGATCCTTCAAGAGTGGTTGCCATAAAGGAAAGACTTGCCATTCCTGCCGACGAAAAGATCCTGATGTTCATGGGCCGATTGGGCCGGGAGAAGAACGTTGAACTGCTTCTTCATGCACTATGGCATACTCGGCTGCCTAAGGTCCGTCTCCTCATATGCGGCGACGGACCGTATCGCAGTGAACTGGAATCGCTGTCGAGGGAGCTCGGGATAGAGAGTCAGGTTACCTTCGCTGGCTACCTGCAAGGGGCTGATTCGGTTGCCGCCTACCACTTGGCAGACGCATTCGCATTCGCCTCCACCACCGAGACTCAGGGCTTGGTGATTGCCGAAGCGATGGCAGCCGGGTTACCCGTGATCGCGGTCAGGGATCCAGCCACTTGCGACTTCGTCACCCATGAAGTGAATGGCTTGATCACCCCGCATCGCGCTGAGTCCATTGCCGCTGCCTTCGATTCACTCTTGGCGGACGAAGCGATGCTTCGGCAGTATGCGCAAAGCGCATCTGAAGCAGTCGAGGCCTTCTCGATAGCACGTCAGGCGGAGCGCCTAGAGAATCACTACATGGCCACTATCGCGGCCTACACCCCCCGAAGGAAGATCCCAAGCCTTTCGGCGTTGCGTAGTGTTCTCAAAAGGCCGGGCAAACGCCGAGAAGGCAGCGTCGCCTACTCCCCCCACCTAGAGAAGAGTTCGTGATCGATCCCTAGCGAGTCAAGTACTTTTCCGACCACGAAGTTGACTGAATCATCCAGCGTCCTAGGGCGCTGATAGAATCCCGGCATGGCGGGCAGCACCACCGCGCCCGCCTCGGCCAAAGCAGTCAGATTCCTCAAGTGAACCAGTGAAAGCGGGGTCTCGCGCGGAACCACTATGAGAGGAGTCCTCTCCTTTAGAGCGACGTCTGCCGCCCTTGACGGCAGATCGCTTGAGAGGCCGTTCGCGACCTTGGATACGAAACCCATGCTAGCCGGACAGACCACCATCCCGTCGACACGATGGGAACCACTGGCTATCGGGTCGAACAGATCGGATGGAGAGACGCAGCGCAGCTTATGCGCTTCGGCCGGAATCTCCAGAAACCTCGAAATCGCCTTAGCTGCCTCTTTCTCTGGAAGATCGAAACCCGTCTCGTAAGCGCAAACATCGCGTCCGGCATCGGTGAAGCAAGCGGCAACCTCGTTATCGCGAATCAAAAGCTGCTCTATCAGTCGCAGGCCATAAACGGAGCCAGAAGCTCCCGTGATCACCACTGTATAGCGTGACATGATTCTCCAATCAAAGCAGTCTGTCCGCGATTGCTCCTACGCCCACAAGGATAGCAATCACTCCGTTGACCGTGAAGAAGGCTGCGTCGACTCTTGAGAGGTCCGAGGCAGTAACGATACTGTTCTCGTATGCGAGTAGCGCAGCTGAAGCGGCAACACCGATATACCACGGAGCGCCCGCATCAAGCAGCATCCCGCCAAGAACCAGAAGCAGGACCGTCGAAGCGTGTGCGATCCTAGTCTGAAGCAGCGCGGGTCCGATGCCGAGGTCAGCTGGCATTGAGCGAACACCATCGCGGCGATCGCATTGGACGTCCTGCGTGGCATAGATGATGTCGAATCCTGCAGTCCAGAGCATCACGGCGGCTCCTATGACCCAAGGCGCAGGGTCAGCGATATCCCCACCCACTGCAACCCATCCGCCCACAGGGGCCAGCCCGAGGCACATACCCAACCAATAGTGGCAGAGCGGCGTGAATCGCTTGGTGTACGGATAGACGATGAAGGCGATGAGCGGAATCGGCCAAAGCATCCTAGCCAGCGGATCGAGTTGCCATATGCCAAGAAAGTACAACACCAGCGCGACAATCCCGAAAAGCACAACTTCCCTTGTGCCGATGGATCCAGCCGGAATGGCCCTGGTGGCGGTGCGAGGATTGCGAGCGTCGATGTGCCTGTCAACGAAGCGATTAAGTAAAAACGCAAAGGCTCTGGCACTTACCATCACCACGGTTATCCAAAATAGCTGTGCCAAAGTAGGCCAAGAGGCACCCGCACCATATATCGCACCTATATATGCGTACGGAAGTGCGAAGACGGAATGCTCGAACTTGATCAACTCAAGGAAGATCCGGGCTTTAGCCAGGGCTGATTTCACAGGCCCAAGTCATCCCAGATCGAGTCGACCCTCTCTTTCACTTCGGGAGACATCCTAAGGGACTCCGGCCATTCGCGAAGATGGCCTTCGCCAGGCAACGGTCGCGTCGCATCGATTCCCATCTTGAATCCGAAGCTCTCATAGTTGCTGGCGTGATCGAGTTTATCCAGGGGACCCTTGCTTATCAGGATATCCCTGTCAGGGTCCACGTTGTTGAAGCATCGCCAGGCGACCTCGCTGTAATCATGGCAATCGACGTCCTCATCCACGACGATCACATACTTGGTCAACATCATCTGGCCCATGGACCATGCAAAGTTCATTACTCGGAACGCCTGGCCGGGAAACTCCTTCTTGATCCTGAAGATCGCACAGTTATGAAACACGCCCTCCAGCGGCAGGTCGTAATCGATGACCTCGGGCAGCATCGCGCGGATTACCGGAAGGAATATCCGCTCAGTGGCCTTGGCCATGTAGCAGTCCTCCATCGGGGGCTTACCGACGATTGTGGTCGGGTAGATGGCGTCCTTGCGCATCGTAATCGCTTCGACGTGGAAGACCGGGAAGTAGTCCGCGAGAGAATAGTACCCCGTGTGGTCGCCAAAGGGGCCCTCCCAACGAGTTTCAGCTGGGTCGCACCAGCCCTCAAGAACGATCTCAGCATGGGCGGGAACAAGCAGATCGTTGGTGACGCACTTGACTACCTCGACCGGCTCCTTGCGCAATATACCGGAGAACAGGTATTCGTCGATCATTGGGGGAACAGGGGCGGTCGCCGAGAAGATCGTCACTGGGTCCCCGCCAAGGACTGCTGCTACAGGTACACGCGAATGTCCGGCATCAGCCCACTCCTTGAGGTTCTTTGCTCCATCATGGTGTTCGTGAATGTGAAGTCCGGTGGTGTTCTTGTCGAAGACCTGCAAGCGGTACATCCCTAGATTCATCCTGTGCTTGAGATTGCTTGTCACCACTAACGGCAGCGTGATGAACGGCCCGCCATCGTTAGGCCAAGTCGTGAGTACTGGGAGCCTCCTCAGGTCGACATCATCGCCCCGGATGACCACTTGTTGGACAGGTGCCTTGTTCGCCTTGACTTCTTTAGCCCCGGCTGTAGCAAGACTCTTGAGTCCCATGACCGCATCGAGCTTTCCCTTCATACCTCCAGGCATGTCAAGGGGAATCAGCTCCATCAGCTCACGTGCCTTCGCATCGAGGTCACTCCATGACCCGGTCTGAGCATCGACTCCCAAGGCCCAAGCCATTCGCTCATAGCTTCCCATAAGATTGATTGCCACCGGCATGTCGTAGGGAGTGCCGCTATTTCGATCCACGGGGTTCTCGAACAGTAGTCCAGGGCCCCCACTTTTGCTGACTCTATCTGCTATTTCACCAATCTCGAGGTAAGGATCGACATCCGCGGTAATGCGCTTCAAGTGATTCCTTGACTCGAGCAACGAAATGAACTCACGCAGATCAGTTATCGCCATCGAGCTACACTCCTTCACCTAGTGACAGATGCAAAATCACGGCTTGGTTGCCGAAGGTTTTCGGCGTCCGGTATCTGCTGATGACCGGATATAGCCTACTCCCTTGCAGGCGCTAAGGCGATCCGCCCAAATGCGCCTCAAGACAATCCAGTGATGTTATGCGAGACTGCGTACGATGAGTGCCAGTGCGGTCTATCAACACCGGGCGCAGTCCGGCCGAAGAAGCTCCCACCACATCAGCATAATGATGATCTCCAACGTGAGCGACTTCCTTCGACGCAACCCCAAGTCTATCGCATGCTAGCTCGAAGATGCGGGGATCCGGCTTACAAAGCCCCACGACTGCAGAAGAAATGACCGTCTCGAAGTAGCGTGTTAGTCCCATGGTCTGGAGTAGTCCTTCGAGTCTCGAATCCCAATTGGAGATCACTGCCATTCTCACGCCACGGGATGCAAGTCTATCAAGAGCGGGGAGTACATCTTCGAAAGGCTCCCATCTGCCCTCGAGGCCAAACTCATCAAAGACTTTCTTGGCAAAAACGTCCGACTCGGACCCTAGGCCGAGCCGGCGCCCTAGCATCGAGTACATTCCGGTCCATATCTCCACGGTTGCGGCTTCATCGGCCCAGAAGCTGTCATCACGAGAGTAGGCATCCTCGTAGTGCGCGTCGACCAAGGGCATCATGGCTTCGATGTCGTCCAGCTCACAGGAGTGTCCCATGCTTGTGATTACCTCGTGGCACACAGAAGCTACTCCAGGGAACGGACGGAGAAGTGTATTTCCGACATCGAAACAGACCGCGCTACAGTTCATCAATCGCGATAAATCGCAATCGATTCGATTTCCCTAGCGGGCGCTACCGGATCCTCTTTGGGGTACCCCAGTGCGATGAGTGCAACGACTGTGCGATCCTCGGGAACTTCCAACATCTTCGCAATCTCATCACTGACCCAGTAGGAGAAGGTAAGATAGCAAGAGCCGAGACCTAGGTCTGTGGCGGCAAGAAGCATGTTCTGTATGGAGGAGCCGACCGCCAGATAGCCGTTCAGGGTTTGGAGCTCATCGTCTGTCACCGGCAAGGTGCATGCAATGACCACCGGAGCCTGGCCGAGCTCGCTGTACCACTTGAGAACCCACTCGTTCATCTCATGGCCGATGACGTGTAGGTAGTCCTCCAAGAAATGGGTTCCCTGGACCATGATCTCACCGAGCTTGCGTCTGCTCTCTCCGGTCGCGATATAGTACCGCCAGGGTTGATTGTTGAAAGCCGATGGCGCAAAGGATGCCGCCTCCATCAGCTTCTCAATCAACTCGACCGGAACCGGGTCCGAGCTGTAAGCCCTTATCGAATGCCTGCGTGCCATCAGATCAATCGCGCTCATGTTTCCTGCCCCCAACGGTAGTAGAGTTGAATGTCTATAAGCCTAGTAATACCCCATTTTGGAAGTATCGGCACCTAGGATTGCAACGACTCGATCAAGTTCCATTGATTGTTCGCCGTTTCTCAAGCGTGACCATGGTTCCACCGGTGGCTCCGGGAGCGAAGGACACCGAATCCATCAGCGCATTCATAAACATTATACCCCTTCCCCCGGGCGAATACAGGTCATCACTCAATTCAACAGCGCCGTCGAATCCGACTCCAACATCAGTAACTTCGATGACGACCCTGTCCTCGTACACCCTGATCGCAATTCCAATGCGCTCGTGATTCTCCGCCGAGCCATGTCGCACAGCATTTGCGAGGGCTTCACCACTAGCTACCTTGATATCGAAAAGGACATCTTCAGCAAGCTCCAAAGGCTCGAGTATCGCACCTATCCGGCTGCGGATTTCAGGCAGCGCCTCGGTTTTGGCCGGCATATCGAGTCGCTCTTCCCAAAGCGGATCCGACGCACTTGAAACTGGCTCCAGCGACTCTAAGACTCTTTCGGCGTTATTTGCTTTGGTGAGAGTCTTCGCGCCGCTGTAGATACCCGAAAGATCGAGCACTCTTCCGACGTTCTTATTCACTCCTGTGAGAACTACACTCCCCTCCCGATCTGCCAGCATCCTGTCCAAATAGACAAGGAGCCCAAGTGCCGAGGAATCAATGAACTGAACTTCTGATAGGTCGAGAACGAAATTCGATGTCCCTGTATCGACAAGGGAGACAAACGACTGGGTCATCTGAGGAACCACGGAGATGTCGATGTCGCATGTGATGCGGACTGTGGCCGCCCTGATGTCATCGAAACGCTCTACCCAGAAGGGCTCGCTCGGTTTCGTGTCCGCCGATTTCCGGCTGTCTGGTCGGCCCATCGATCCTCTCAAGCGTCTCTCAGCCGGACCACTACGGCCGCAGCATCATCTCTTAGTTCGCCACGTGTAAACGTTCTCAGGGAGGATTCAAGTGCCACAATAACAGCGGATGGGGTGTCACCTTTGGAAAGAGCCCTTCTAACCCGGCCTTCTCCAAAGAATCTATTCCCATTCCTGGATTCGGTCACACCGTCGGTATAGAGCAGCACCGAGTCCCCTGGATCGAGTTTTGTTGATAGCTCCTCGTACTCTGGATCCGGGAAGGCCCCAAGTAGTGGACCCGTCGTACAAAGACGCTCGGATTTACGCACGGCCGCCCGCCAAACCAGGGCAGGCGGATGACCGCCATTCGCGTACTCTAGCAACCCACTCTTGGGATCAAGCCTCCCGATCCAAAGGGTAACGATGTCACAGTGGATGCCCGGCTCGATCATCAGTCTGTTGAGATGCGCGAGAATCTCCCTCGGAGAGAGCCCTGCGGCAATCAGCGCTCTGGCGGAGTATTTGATCATCGAGGTCTTCGTGGCGGCCTCGACGCCCTTTCCACACACATCGCCGATGACGATCACTATGCGGCCCTCAGGGTCCTTCATCAAGTCATAGTAATCACCACCGATATCTGAATCTTTACCGGCAGGAAGGTACAGGCTGTCAGCTTCGACTTCTTCGAATTCCGGCAAGACATCCGGCAAGATACTGGCCTTCAAAACGGTGGCTACATGGTGTTCGCGGCCATACATGTTCGCTGTATCAATTGCTAATGCCGCCTGGGATGCGAAGGTCGAGAGTAGCTCCATGTCGTCCTCACTAAAAGCATCCACTCTTGCCGAGAAGATCGCCAGTACACCCACCGTTCGTCCACGAGCGATCAAGGGGGCGGCGAGAAGAGATTCGAGGTCTAGGCCCAGCCAGGCGGTCTCTTCTTCTTCGCACTCAGTGAGGTAACCTGTTCTAATCGGAAGCCCTCTACTGAAGACCGCTCCCAATAATCCCTCGTCGGCACGTCGTTCGTACCGGAGAAGCTGAGCAGAAACCGATCCTCGCGCCATGACCGTGCTTATCGATTGACGGAAATCATCGTGCTTGAGTAGTGCAACCGCATCTGCACCGAAAATCTTCTGGACTACATCTAGTACCCGATTCAGCACGACATTGGGTTGTAGTGAAGAACCTACCACTTGAGATATACGGAAAATCGTCTCAAGGTTGTCTGAATGAGTGGTGGCTTCGGCGAAATAGTAGGCGTTGTCAAGGACCAAAGAAAGCTGGCTGGACAGGGCTGATGCGCGTACTGCGACGCGTGCACCGGAGAGATCCCTCCACCTGTCATACTTCAGGGCGACGAAGGCAACGAAGGCATCTCCCCGCAATACCCCTAGAAATGCTATGCGCTCCGCTCCTATCTCAACGAATAGCTCGTCATGCTGAGTATCCTGACCACGATCGAGGATTATGAGTGGCTCGCTGGAGGATCGGTTCGCGCTCTCCCATACCTGATTCAAGCGACCGTTTATCTCCGCTTGATTGGCGACAGGGAGCCCGTACTTTCCGCGATCAACAATAACGAAGTGTGCATCATCGGCGTCGAACATCTGGGCCAAGATATTGGTGACGCGGCGATAGGATTCATCGAATGCCCTGGGGCTTGTAAGCAAGGCGGCAATCTCCCTAAGACTCTCAGCTTCTTGCCGAAGTTGGATCTCATTCTCGAAGAGACGCGAGTTATGTACCGCTACCGAAGCATGGGCTGTAAACGTTCTGAATATCTCAATCTCTGCATCTGTGAACTCCCTTTCGCCAGTTTCGAATGCGACCACGACACCCATGATGTCTGCACCCACCTTCAGGGGTGCCGCCATGCCAGCTGGGAATTCTGATTCGGATGACTCCCTTGCCTGACCGTCGCTCTGAGCATTGTGTCCCTGTATGAACGATACAGGTCGATCAGCCTCGATGACTTTGGTCAGCCATGCTGCCTCGCTGACGATCATGGTTGATGGCTCTGGCAGATCAACGCCAACACTGACGACCTTTGCCACTTGGGACTTGGAGTCATCCAACAAGAACACAGCCACACTCTCGCTGCGAACAATGTCCCTCAGTGCGGTCAGGATGGCGTCTAGGACTTGATCGAGGTTAGCGGATGATGCCAAGAGCTGTCCAAGATGATTCAGTGAATTGACCCTGGCGGCCATGGCATCGAAGGCATCCGCCATGCTCCCGAGCTCGTCCTTGCGGTCCGAGTCGATGTAAGCCACATGTGCACCGATAACTGCTTGGCGAGCCCTTACCTCAAGGGCCCTGATTGGGGAAACCTGCCTTCGGAGGAAAACAAACGAGGCAAGGGTCGATACCAGGCCAGCCAGCAGAAGCATCATCGTCGCCGGAGCAAGTGCCTGCCACGTCTCATACAAGATGTCGCCTTGCGGCTCCATGACTATCACAGTCCACCCTATGCCATCGTAGCCGGACACCAGTGCATAGTGGCCAACCAGGTGCCCTAACGAGGATGAAATCCCACTGACTGATCCGGTGCCCTGTGTGTCACCAGGCTCGAGCATAAGTTCATCGGCAGAAAGATCGAAAGCTGGTGGTGCTGCGACATAAGCTCCTGTCTCGGGATCGAGCAGAAGCGCCACTCTACCCTCCTCGGCTGCGGAAAACTCGTCAACGAGACGTTGGATGAATGCGGTTCGAACCCTCGCCATCAACACCAATTGCTCGGGACCGACGTCGACCAGTCGGGAAATCCAAAGGGAGTTTGTGGCCGAATCGAAGTGAAATCCGATTCCCTCAAGGTCGGTCTCGGGAAAGTAAGGAGCCGCAGCAACTGACCTAGGTGCCTTGAAGGTGGGGTGGGCGCTAAGTACACGGCCTTCGATGTCCGCAACGATGAGCGTATCCACGAATTCGATTCCCGCATCGAACTGCATGGCGAGTGCCACTCGGTTGACCTGCCCCACACCGCCGCCCTCGATAATCGTGGACACGCGGGAAACAACTCCCTGGGCGGCTTCGATTCTTGCATGCATCTCTGCAATAAGTGCCTGTTGATATGCTATCTGACGAGCGCTGGCCTGTCGGGTAGCTAAGTCCACCACACCGGCTATCGCGGTGACAGAGACTAGAACCAAGGAAAGCGATGTCACCATGAAGAGTAGCAGCGCTAGATTGGATGCTAGTGACTCATTCCTCTTCTTTCGGGTCATCCCGAAGCCCCAATCACAACTTGGTAGGTCTGTAACATCGTACACTTAGTACAGATGAGCTACCACCAAGAAGCGTACGCGATCTCCGAGATCACAACAGAGCCGTCAGCCAGCCGGTGACTGAACCAAGCCGACCCGAGACCATGAGTAGTCCGACCGCGATAAGGAGTATCCCGGATACCCTGTTGATGGTAGCGCCGTGTCGACTCAACCAACTGACAGAGGAGCCCACCTTCCCCAGCAATAGCGAGATTGCCACGAATGGCACTCCCAAGCCAAGTGAGTAGACGAACAGCAGGGAGGCGCCTTGACCGACGCTTCCGGTGGTGCCTGCTAGAGCGAGAATCGATCCGAGAATCGGTCCCACGCAAGGCGTCCAACCAAATGCGAAAGCCATGCCCGTCACCAGTGCGGTGGCCGAGCCGAATACCCGCGCCTTGCCCATGTCGGCGCGTGCTTCGCCGTACAGCCAGGGCACCTTCACCACTCCCAGAAGGAGGATTCCTAGCAGGATGATCATGGCCCCGCCGATGTAGCGCAAGACATCGCGATAGGCCAGCAGGGCCGAGCCGATGACCGAGGCAGTGGCACCAAGAGCCATGAAGACAATAGTGAACCCTGCGACGAAAAGCAGGCTCGACAGAAGGATCCTCGATAGCTTGGCGCCGCGAGAGAGCTCGCTAAGTGAGTACCCCGTGATGAATGAGACGTATCCTGGGATCAACGGAAGAACGCATGGCGAAGCGAACGAGAACAGCCCTGCGACGAAAGCGGCAACATACCCGACCGGATCACTCATCAATTCGGCTCAACTTCGAATCCCGCCCGCTCTATGGCCGCGACGATCTCTTCGGTCTGTCCGTCACGCTCGCAGGGAACGGTGACAACAATCTGCCCGGTTACATGGTCTGAGCAGACATCTTGTACGTCGGCTACATCCCTGACCATCATGTCTACCAGCATCGTGCAGGAACGACAGTGCATTCCTGTTGCTTGGAACGTCTTGTCCACAAGTTCTCCCTATCGACTCCGAGAGCAGCGCCGAGCCTCGCCAGCGAGGTCGTCAATTGTCGCATGCGACAGCGGATTACTCTCCTCTTTCTTCGTCAGGCAGCCGCAGTGTGGGCACAATCTCCACTCACTGAAGATTCCTTGTCCGCAGCTGGGGCACTCCGCAGACCTGGAATCGGCATCCACTCGCACCATTCTCCGGAATGCTCCTGCTAGTCCAGCAAAGATGTTGTTGCCCATGATAGAAGCCTTCTGCTCGATTGCCACGTCGTATATGGCGCAAGTGTTATGCCAACGCGGCGAGCTAGCCCACTAATCCAATCCGAGCTTGCTCATCCGGGTCTCGAGTGCCTTTCTGGGCAGACCTAGGAGCTTTGCGGCCTTCGAAGTATTGCTGCCCGATCGCTCGAGCGCCTGTGAGATGAGATCGAACTCGACTTCAGCCAAGTCCAGTCCGTCGTCGGGAAGGACGAAGCCGGACTTAGGACACTGGATGACTCCTCCGGCCCTGACCTCGGCGGGTAGATCAGCGACACCGATCTCGGTGCCTTGTGAGAGGATGACAATCCGCTCAATAGTGTTCTCCAGCTCCCGGATGTTTCCCGGCCATTGGTAGGAGACCAGTGCTTCCATCGCCTCCTGCGACAGGACTTTGTCGCCGGCCTTGAACTTCTCTAGAAAGTGAGCGACGAGCATCGGAATATCCCCCATGCGAGCGCGCAAGGGTGGAAGGTGCACGGGTACAACAGATAGTCGGTAGAACAGGTCCTCTCGGAAGATACCGTCCGCAATCAGCTGCTGAAGGTCTCTGTTGGTGGCTGCGATGACGCGGACATCGACTTCAATAGTTCGTGTACCGCCGAGACGTTCGAACTGTCGTTCCTGGAGTACGCGAAGCAGTCTGACCTGCACGGCTGGGGAGATGTCGCCGATCTCGTCAAGGAACAGCGTTCCCCCATTGGCCATCTCGAAGCGTCCTGGCTTCGCAGCGACTGCGCCAGTGAAGGCACCTTTCTCGTAGCCGAATAGTTCGCTCTCGAGCAGGGTCTCAGGGAGAGCTCCGGCACTGACCGAGACGAATGGGCGCGACGCCCTGTCCGAGAGTGCGTGCACCGCCCGCGCTATGAGCTCCTTGCCTGTCCCGGACTCGCCGTAGACCATGACCGTCGCGCTCGTCGGGGCAACTCGATGGACTTGATCCAAGACTTCCATCATCTTGGGCTCAGCAGCGATGATCCCCTCGATACTGTACTCGCGATCCAACTCTGTACGCAGACGTTGCACCTCGGCAACGAGGCCGCTCATCCTGAGCGACTTGTCGATGGCCAGCTTGAGTTCATCGAGATCGAAGGGCTTGGTGAGATACTCGGTGGCACCGGTTTTGATTGCTTCGACAGCCTGTGTCACGTTGCCGTGTGCTGTCAGCATGATCACGGGGAAGCTGTGGTCCTTGGCCCTCAGCCGACGCAACACCTCCATGCCATCGGGCGCAGGCATCTTATAGTCGAGGATCATCACATCCGGAGGGTTCTCTGCGACCATCGAGAGCGCTTCCTTACCGTCAGTGGCCTCGACGACCTCGAAGCCCTCTTTAGAAAGGGCCTCGCTCAGAACCCACCTCATGTTCTTCTCGTCATCAGCGATCAGTACTGTTCGCTTCATCTTTCCTCCCATGCTCCTCTTCGACTGCGATAGGAATCCTAACCCGGAATGTCGTAGCGCCGGGCGAACTCACTACATCGATATGGCCATTATGCTGGTCGATGATTCTATGAACTATCGTCAATCCAAGTCCCGTCCCCTCGTCGCGAGTCGAATAGAACGGATCGAATATCCTGCCCACTTCCGAGGGCGGGATCCCCGGCCCCGTGTCGGTGATGAAGATGTGTATGAATTCATTCGCATGGAGGGTTCTAATCTCGATGGTCCCGCCACGGCCCTCCATAGCCTGGACGGAGTTCGTGACCAGATTCAGGAAGACTTGTTTGAGCTGGTCGGGATCAGCGAGCACTTTGGGCATGTCGCCTTGGAAGTCTTCGGCTATGCGGACTTCGGCCTCGCGCGCGAACCGCGAAGTGAAGAGGACCACATTCCGAAGAACATCCTCTATGTCGACTGAAACGAACGTCGGTCGATTGGGTCTCCCAAAATCTAGTAGTGCCTTGATCACTCGATCCAAACGGTCTATCTCCTGCTTGATCACATGACCGATCTCTTGCGTCTGATCGATGTCACCCTTGCGATCCTCGAGAAGCTGCACTGAGGCCCTGATGATCCCAAGCGGATTACGAATCTCGTGTGCAACCCCCGCGGTTAGCTGACCCATCGCTGCAAGCCGATCTGCCTTGATCAGCTGTTCGGTCAGTGCGGTAATCTCCGACACGTCCTCCATCGTGACGACAGCGCCTAAAATTCGTCCACCGACAGCCCGCATCCTAGATGTCACCGCCTGAACGTGGACCGTTCGGCCCGACCTTGTCACGAGTTCCGCCTCGTTCAGCACAAGGGGAATCCTGCCAGCGAGCACCTTCCCGACATCGTCGGTCAAGCCGCCGTCATCCTCGAAGACTGAGCTTAGCGGTTTGGGCACCGTGTCATCTTCTGTGATTCCCAGCATGCGCTCGGCAGCCGGGTTGATTGTCGTGATTGAGCCATCGGGGCCAACGGTGACCACCCCGGAGGTTATCGAACGAAGGATCGATTGTGTGTAATCCTGCACGTTGATCAATTGTATTGCGCGCTCCTCGAGCTTGGCGTAAGCATCCTCCAGACGGACTCCAAGCTGCTGGAGATCGCGTGTGCGCTGGTCCTGCACGTCCCGCAGCGCACCAAAAAACCCGCCGATCACGAAGTACATCAGCACTTCGATCGTATGATTCGGGTCAATGCCCGAAGTGGTCGGCGACAAGATATACGAATGCACTGTATGGGGAATCGATGCGACGGCGGCTGCGATAAGGCCACCACGTCTTCCGAAGATGAAAGCCGCGTAGAGTATCGGTGCGTAGTAGAGGTGCTGGAACACAAGATAGGGCCACTCGGTAACCTCCATCTTGGCGGTGTAGAGCAAGGATGCCGACAAGAACACAAACATCCCTGCGATGATGAAGGCTGCTCGGCCCGGCACGCCATGAGCACGGCCGTCATTTGGGGAGCCCTGCTCTCTAGGCGTAGCGTTGCTCACTGGTTCTTCCGAGCCCACGATGGATCGATCCTCAGCTCTTCTCGGTACTTCGCGACGGTCCTTCGGGCAACAGTGATGCCCTCTGAACCGAGCAACTCGACAAGTTTCTGGTCAGAGTACGGTCTAGCGCGGTCCTCATCGGCGATGATCTGACGGATCCGCTGCTTGATTGATGTCGAGGCCACGTCCATTCCCGTGTTCGTTCGGTATCCCCCGGAAAAGAAGTATTTGATCTCGAAAAGGCCGTACGGAGTCATCATGTACTTGCCTGTTGCTCCCCTGCTAACAGTCGAAAGATGCACTCCGAGCTCGAGCGCCACATCTTCGAGCTTGAGGGGCTTTAGGGGCCCCTTGCCGTTCTCAAAGAAATCGTTTTGGACCTCGACGACAACCTCAGCGATCCGTCCTACTGTGCTCTTTCTGCGGTCAAGATTGCGTATGAAGGTTTCCGCCGATCGAATCTTGTCCTTCAGGTATCGCCTGGTCTCCTCATCCGCGCTAGATCCAGCACGGAGCAGACTGCGATAGCGGGACGAGACCCTGAGAGAAGGCACCGACTCGTTGTTCGACAACACAAGCCACTGATCGTCAAAGCGACGAACGACCACATCCGGAACAACGAAGCCGGGGCTCGGTCCCGGAGAAAACTCGCCAGCGGGCCTTGGATTGAGTTTCTTCAAAGCTTGGACGCGATCGCGGACCTGATCCTCGGTTACCCGGAGCGCTCGACTGATCTTGCGAAACCTTCGAAAGGCGACGTCCTCCAAATGATGAGCGATGATCGCATCAAGCACAGGGTCATCCAGCTGCAAAAATCTGACTTGAGCCTGAAGAGCTTCAATCAGACTGGACGCCCCCACGCCGGGAGGATCCAACTGCTGAACATGGGCGATGGCCTGCCTAGCGATCGGCTCATCCACTCCTGCGATGGCGGCGACTTCATCAGAATCACCAGTGAAGTAACCATCCGAATCGAGTAGGCCGACAACCACTTCGCAAGCGCGCCGCACCTCGTCTTCAAGGGTCATGAGGCCTAGCTGCCCGAGAAGGTACTCGGAGAAGGTCTCGGTCGATCCAACATACGTCTCGATACTTGCAATTTCCGCATCGGGGTCGCGCAAGCGAGGTACCTCAGTCGAGTCGATCTCCTCGTAGGAGTCTAGCCACTCCTCCCAGGCGCGGTCCTCTTCTGTAGGAGGGGCCTCCGTGTCTGAATCCCGGTCATCGAAGGGTGATTCGGGCTCTTCGACTTCTAGGGTGGGATTCTCCACGAGTTCGGCAGATATCAGGTTTTGAAGTTCCACGGCCGGCATGGCAAGCATGCTCAGCCCTTGGTACACCTGTGGCGAGAGGGTGATTCGCTGTTTGAGTTCAGGTTTTTGAGTAAGTTCCACGGTCAGCCCTTGGAATGCTCGGCGCTAAGAGCAGCAGGAAGGAGCCGCCCACAGCAAATAGCATACCACATTATTGCCCCCGAGCGAAGCTAGGTAGCCGGCGGTATCTCAGAGTGTTGCGAGGCTACGGCAGGAGGACCGCTCTGAATAACCATGATGGCGATGATCACCATTGCAGCACCCACAAGCTGTGAGGGAGTGAGGGTTTCGACGAACAAGAAGTAGGCGGCCATCCCGGCGATGACAGGCTCCAGCGTCGAAGTGACGATGGCCTTGGTAGCTTCGATGTAATGAAGGGCGCTCAGAAATGCCGCGAATGGGATAATAGTTGCGAAGATCGCAAGGTACCCCACCGAGATTGACCCTCTCTCACTGGCAACAACGCTAACGACCCCGGAGATTCCTCCAAGATATACGATCCAGAATATCGATGCGAAGATCAATCCATAGGCCATCAGCGTCCAGGGGTTGAATCGACTGACAGCATATCTTCCCATCAGAGAGTAGGTCGCAAAGAATACGGCCGAGGTCAGCCCCCAGAACAGACCAGAGTCGCTCACCTTCAGCCCTCCGGCAGCGAAGGCACCCACGACCAAAGCACAACCGAGGATAGAAAAGGCGACGCCAACCGGAAGCGACCACCGAAACCTTTCCCCCAGCAGCGCAACGGAGAGTACCAATACGATGACCGGCGACAAGTACTGGAGAAGGATGGCGGTGGAAACGTTGGTCTGGTCGATTGCCTTGAAGTATGTGAAGTGAACTCCTGCAAGCCCGATGATTCCAAAGGCCGCAAGAAACCACAGGTCACGAAGGCGGACTTTCATCAGCGAAGGTTTGAGGATCAACAGGATGGGGGCAAGGATCCCGGCAGCCACGATTGCTCGCGAGCCGGCGAGCACCACAGGATCGATCTCTCCTCCGGTCGGCGGAACAAGCCACATCGCAGTTTCCGAGCCGTATGGCGTCATCAACCACTTGGCCATCAGTCCGCCACTCGCCCACAGTAGTGCGGCAAGGATTGCAAATAGGTATCCGCGCCGCTTCATGCGCGATGGGTCATCTGCCACCTTCACGCAACTCCTCTAACGACTTTGCCCGCTGATACTCATCCATAGGCTCAAGATGGACGATGACATCAGCGACATTTGAGAAAGCAGCCGATATCTTCCGCTCTACATCCTCGGCTACAGCGTGTCCGACTGCCACCGTCATATCTGCATCGACCTGGACATGTAGATCCACATGGATTGCCGAAGCGACGCCCCGCGTCCTAATGTGATGCGACCCGAGTACTCCTTCGACCGAAGCGACTATCGCGGCGATCTCGGTCTCGTCGATACGTGCTACGTCCGAGAGGGTGTCGGTGGCCTGCCTGACGATTGCAAAAGCGGTCTTTGCAATGATGGCTGCAACCACTAAAGCAATCAGGGGGTCTGCTAGCGGAAACCCGAGGGCAACGGCGATCAGGCCGCAGATGACGCCGATACTTACGTAAACATCGCTCGCAGTGTGACTCGAATCGGCTTGCAATAGATCGCTGCTCAACCTAACAGCTGCCCGTCGCTCATAAAGAGTCACCAGGATGTTGATCGTCAGAGTGATGAGCATGATTGCGAACGATATTTTGCTCACTTCCGGAGGCTCGCCCCCGGTCCAGATGCGCTCAATTGCACTTGTCGCAATGTGCCAAGCGGCCAAAGCGAGCATCGCACCGATAGCAACAGAGGCCCAGGTCTCGTACTTGCTGTGCCCATAGGGGTGGTTACGGTCGGCGGGACGAGAGGCCACGGCAATCCCAACCAGACCGACCACGTTGGATACCCCATCGAACATGGAGTGCCAGCCATCCGCCACCATCGCGAGACTACCAGACAGGTAGCCCCACGCCAGCTTGGCGATTGCCACACATAGGTTGAAGGCAAGGACAGTCAACAGGACTTTTCGGATGCTGTCCGCCCGCGAGTGACCAAGTGCAGCTTCTTCTTCTCGAGTGTACCCCATCAGCGTTCCTAGATTGTATGATACCCCCTGGGGGTATAAAATAATGCCGACCACACATCATAAACCTTTGCTGTGAACGGAGCCACCTATGCCACACGCCTCTACCACGTCTGGTCCTGACGCCGAGGACATCCAAAAGATCATGAATCGCTTGAAGCGACTTGAGGGGCAGGTCAGAGGCTTGCAGAATATGATCAGCTCCGACAAGAACTGCGATGAGGTACTCACCCAGGTCATGGCGGTAAAGTCAGCAATCAATCAAGTCGGGCTTCATGTAATCGGACATGCGATGAAGCGCTGTCTGTTGGATGATGAGAATCGCAAACCCGATGAGTTGGTGGACGACGCCATCGCCATGTTCCTGAAGTATTCGGCATGCATGAAATGATCTCACCTGACCCCATCACGAGTCGAAGCGATGTTGAGGACGCATGATCGGCTGGCTTGCGATGGTTCTCTTCGGTGGGCTGCTGTCCGGACTCGCTATGGTCGGCTTCATGGTGCTGAAGAAGGCGGCCGAGCCCCTGATGGTGTCACTTTGGGTCCTCGGCGCGGTACTAGCCGGATGGGGCATCTTCCAGCTTGCTGCATATCCGCCGAGGACTGAGGTTCTTGTCGTCACCGCAATGATAGGGGTGGCGGCTTTCATCGGCGGCTATGGACTCGGGTCTGCGATCCTAACGACCATCGGAACCAGGAGCTTCCAGGCCACCAGAGTACCTGTTTGGCCTGCGAGTTCAGCGGATCCTCGGACGGCGGCACTCCTCATAGCCGCAGTTGATGCAGTGGAGTATGAGCCCGAAGTGGTTCATGAGGAGCTAGAGAGGTGGGGCTCATTGGTGTCATCGCGGATTGGACTTCTTGTAACACCACTGCTCTACGCTACTCACAAGGCCAGGTACCGTACCCTGGGAGGCGAGAGCCCCGGATATGCCCAGGCTAAGGCGCTGGTCGAGAATGTAGAAGCCATCCTTCGGCGTGAGTCGGAGATCGACACCGTGGTCATGGCCACCTGTACCCGCACCCAGTCACCGGACAAAGTGATTGCCGGACTAGCGAAGGAAGGAGTCAGCAGATTCGTAGTCTCAGGCTTGTCGGTTGGCGAGTCCTACTCAATCGACCAAGCGAAGTCACAAATCGATCAGATGGACCTCCCATCAGAGGGAGTGCAAGTCGCCTACACCCCGTCGCTTTTCGGCGTTGACCGGCTGGCATCCGTCATCGCAGACCGGATATTGTCGCGCATGCCGACGCAGGATGGGCTTGGGGTGGCCCTCCTCATGAGCGGACAGCCAGAGCATCACCGTCGAACCCACGAGATCTTCGACATCCAGGAGGCGACCTTCTGCAGCAGGATTCGACTCCTTCTCACGGAGGCTGGACTTGCCTCTGAGTTCGTCCGAGTCTGCTCGCTGGAGTGGCGCGACCCAGATCTGACTGAAACGGTCAGGCATCTAGCCGCTTACGGTTGCGAGAACATTCTTGTGGCGCCGGTTTGCATGCCCTTCGACACGCTCTCTGCAAGAATCGATATCCAGCTTGCCATCCGAAGGGCAAGGGTTGCCGATACCTCGGCGGTACATGTGCTCAACAGCTGGGGTACTGAACCTGAGGTGCCCAAAATCATAGCTGAGACGATAGTGGATGCGCACACCAAGCTAGTCCGAGTGACAGCATCAGCCAATGGCGACCACTAACGAGCGTGGCACCTATCCCAATTCCAGGCCTGTTGCTGACGAATCTTCCGGATGCTCTTTGTGTACTGCAGGGCTACGCCGATACCACCAGGAGCACTCTCCGCCGTTGTCTCTAGCGCCTCAATGCTGCTCTTGAGCTCCTCGGCCGAGGTTCCCCTGAATCGCGTGTAGCCGGTTCCTATCCCACAAAGCACGTGTGCATCAGAGCCACCAGTGGCGGCTATTCCCTGTCCGCCGTTGAAGACCTTTGCTGCCATGCGGTTGGCCCAGCCCAGATGCGGGATGGAGTTGCACACCTCGAGTGCCTGGAATGCGAACTCATTCGCTGCGTTCAGGAAGGCGCTTTGCCCCAAGGGTCCGAAGATGCCGCGCTGGGAGAACGGATGCGGGATTATTGCAATTCCGCCCTGATCGTTGATCTCGGCAATGGTATCAATGACGCTTAGGCCAGGCTGAACGTGCTCGGTAAGGTACAAACCGATGATGTGCCCCGATGCCGAGGATATTTCCTCGCCCACGATGACCTGGAAGTCGTAGAGCTCTTCGAGGGACTTGGCGAACAAAGCGCCCTCGATGGTGTTGTGATCAGTTATGGCGATGACGTCCAGGTCGGTTTGATTCTGGACGTACTCCATGATCTCAGGAATCTTAGCCAGGCCATCGCTGTGATTCGAATGGATGTGAAGATCCGCCTTGCCCCACTGTTCTGTCACAAACTCATCTACCTCTCGTCGTTCGGTCGCTAGGTATGACCCTGCTCTTGCACCGATACGCAAATGGCATGCCCAGCCGACATTCTACACCCATTGGAGAGCGATTGCGATTAGAAATCTCCCCGACCACTGTTGTTTGGGCTCACTAATCTCTATCGAGGGAATGCAGCTGTCCCGTGAGGACTTTCCGACGAACGGCACTCAGAGCACTGCCTTGTAAGCTTGCGTCAGTGCCAATCCGAAC
>JAMDCK010000058.1 GCA_023488435.1 Actinomycetota bacterium | reverse complement strand
CGTCGATCGTGGGGTTGTAGGCCCGACTCGACTTCTTGACCTCTAGGTCGGCTTGAGCGAACAGCGCAAGTGTCTGTTCCTCCAGCGAACCCTTCGGCAGCGCTAATGACAGCATCCGATCTCCCTTGCTTGTCGAATAATCCCGATACGCCGGGCTTACCGTGCTTCAGGCTCCAGTTTCGCCGACAGCTTCATCCCGTCGACAAAGTATGGCTTATCGGGGCTCTTATCGAAATAGTCCATGGCGAACTCAAAGCGCTCTTGGATCCCGCGATCCGCATGCAAAACCACGAGGAGCGGTTCATCCGCCGAGAACTCGCCATCCAGCTCCACCACGACATTGCGACTCTCGCCTTTGTCGACCCGCGTGATACCGATCTTCGGGCCGGGCATCCCATCCTTGTAGAGGTGGACGACCACCCAGGAGTCATCGGGTGCGAGAATCCTGTCCACTACGACGGTGGTGTCAGTGCCCGGGTGGGTCGTGGCCTCGAGGTCGACGTTCTCGTCGGCGACAACGATGCCCAGCATCTTGCCGTCGCCCTCGGCAGCGGCCTGGAACGAGTACAGGGTTATCACTCCCAGTGCAGCGGCGGCTATCACCAGCGCTGCGATCTTGATCAGTTTCTTCATCTCAGTGTCCTTTTCTTCGAAAGGCCAGCGCAGCCGCCGGTCAGGATTTCTTCTTGGCCAGGGACGGCTTGAAGCGCCTGAGCAGCAGCGAGCTGGTCACGACACTCACGCTCGACAGAGCCATCGCAGCGCCGGCAAGCTCCGGACGCAGAAGTCCGAGAGCAGCCACCGGGATGCCCAGGGTGTTGTACCCCAGCGCCCAGAAGAAGTTCTGGTAGATCTTCCTGATGGTGCGCTTCGAGAGCTCGATGGCCGTGACGACATCCCGAAGGTCGTTCTTCATGAGCACGATCTCGCCGGTCTCCATCGCGACATCGGTTCCGGCTCCCATGGCGATACCCACATTGGCTTGCGCCAACGCCGGCGTGTCGTTGATGCCGTCGCCGACCATCGCTACGCTCAGCCCCTTGGCCTGCAGCTTCGAGACCTCGGCGGCCTTATGCTCGGGCAGCACCTCGGCGAGCACGTTGCTCGGGGCGATTCCTGCCTGCGCGGCGATCGCCTCGGCGGTCCGCCTGTTGTCACCGGTGATCATGTAGACCTCGACACCCATCTCCTTCAGGCGAGCGACGGCTTCCTTGCTGTTCTCCTTCAGGGTGTCCGCGACTGCGACAAGCCCGGCTAGGACCCCGTCGACCGCCACGAGCATGACGGTCTTGCCCTCGCCCTCAAGCTGCTCGAGCCTGCCGCCGATGGCATCGATGCTCACGCCATGGCGCTCCATCAGCTTGCGGTTGCCCAAGGACACGCTGCGCTCGGCGACCATGCCTTCGACGCCGTGACCAGGCACCGCGATGAAATCGCGAGCTGCGGGGATCTCGGCGCCGCTATCCTCGGCGTAAGCCACGATCGCCTCGGCGAGGGGGTGCTCGCTCGAACGCTCGAGCGATGCCGCCAAGCCGAGCAGAACCTTGGAGTCGAATCCGCCGACGGTCTCGAACTCGGTGACCACCGGCTTGCCGTGAGTCAGCGTGCCGGTCTTGTCGAAGATGATCGCCTTGACCTTGTGTGTGGTCTCCAGCGCCTCGGCGCTCTTGATGAGGATGCCGTTCTCGGCACCCTTACCAGTCCCGACCATGATCGCCGTCGGCGTGGCCAGACCCAGGGCGCAGGGGCAGGCGATCACGAGTACCGCCGTACCGACCAGCAGCGCCTTCACGAACGGGCTGAACTCACCCATCGCTCCGGGGAAGAGCGACGGCCCGAGGAGGAACCAGACCAGGAACGTCACGATTGCGAAGGCCACGACTGCGGGCACGAACACCGCGCTGATCCTGTCGGCGAATCGCTGGACCGGGGCCTTGGAGCCTTGGGCCTCTTCCACCAGCTTAATGATCTGCGCAAGGGCCGTATCCGCTCCGACCTTGGTCGCGCTGAACCTGAACGATCCCAGCTTGTTGATGGTCGCGCCGATGACGGGGTCGCCAGGATTCTTCTCGACAGGGATGGATTCTCCTGTGAGCATCGATTCGTCTACGCTGGAGCGACCCTCGACGAGCACTCCATCGACCGGGATCTTCTCCCCCGGTCGAACCACGACGACATCCCCGACGACGACCTGCTCGACCGGTACGTCCACGAGCTGCTCATCCCTGACGACTCGCGCCGTCTTGGCAGCCAGCCCCATGAGCTTCTTGATCGCGTCGCTTGCCTTACCCTTGGCCCGAGCCTCGAGCAACTTGCCGAGGATAACGAAGGTTATGAGCATCGCAGCCACTTCGTAGAAGATGGGCTCTGCCGCGAACTTCGGAACGAATGTGGCCACGAGGCTGTAGAAGTATGCCGCGCTCGTTCCGATGGCGATCAGAGTGTCCATGTTCCCGGTACGCCTCTTGATCGCGTGCCAGAAGCCGCGATAGAACTGTGCTCCGGCGATGAACTGGACGGGCGTCGCCAGCACGAAGCCAAGGTACTTCTTCACCATGAATGGATCCCACGCCCCGCCAAAGGTGTTGGCTAGCCACGTGGCCAGCGCAGCCGGGACCTCCATCATGTACGGCGGGACCATCGTGAAGAGCAACGCGGGGAGCGACAGGCTGAGTGCGAAGATGAACATCGCCTTCTCGTGCCTGAAGTGCTTCTCCTGTGCCTCCCGCTGGAGGTCCGCCGGTGCGACCCCCGCTTCGCCAGGAGCCTGTCTAGGCGTCGCCTTGAAACCGACCTTGGTGATGGCTCCCACGATGCCGTCGGCATCGATCACAGCCGGATCGAAGACGACCGTGGCCGTCTCGCTTGCTAGGTTCACCGATGCTTTCGACACGCCGTCGGTGACCCCGAGTGTCTTCTCGATGACCGCTACGCATGAAGCGCAGGTCATTCCGGAAATCGCAAAAGTAGTGGTTTCCTGTTCCGCCGAAGTGGCGGCATTGGATGTGTTGTTCGTGTTCATTCTCGTCATCTCCTACTCGACCACGATGGAGCCGAAGACCATCTCCATCCCGCAGGCGAACTCGTACGCACCCGGCTCAAGCGCCGGCAAGCTGATTACCTGAGGGCCACCAGTCAGATCCTGGAAGAATCCGAGGTCGCGGCTCATTACCTCGGCGAAGCAGCCCGCACCCTGCCCGAAGGTGATCTGAGCAGGTACTCCGGCGGCCAGCCGGATGACGTTGGGGTTGAATCCAGCGCTCACGTCGACCGATATCCGCTGGATTCCGTCTGGGTCAAGCGTCGCTGCGCCTTCGATGATCTGGCCAGATCCCGATCCGCAACCGCCTGCTCCGCTACTCCCGCAACCGCCTGCTCCGCTACTCCCGCAGCCACCTGCTCCGCTGCCGCAACCGGGGGCTGTCGCCGACTGTCCGGCCAACGAGGCCTCGGCCGCAGCTCCACCGCGGGCGAACTGGTAGGACATGAGGAAAGCCAGCAGTATCAGCGCTGCCACCAGTGCATATTTGATGAACGTCAGGTCTCCTGCGTTCGTTACATTCTGTTTCGTCATCGATCCATCTCCTTAGTGAGAATCGTAATTAGTACATTGCCTGGGTCAGGACCCGCCAAGCACCTGCCCGGCCAATATCGCTAGCAAGAGCAAGCCCGCTACCACAGCCACCTCGGTCAGAGTGAATCCAAGATACCGAGCTGGCTCCATAGGCGAGGATGCGCCTTTGCGCTCATTGCCGTCAACAGACCGCGACATTGCTCCTTGGCTCCGTTGTCTGTGGACGACAAAGCCGAAGGCTATGGCTACCACCACGAACAATGCGAGCAGAAGCGGGGATACCCCTGATGCTGCCGCGGGGACGCCAGCCACTATGCTTCCGGCCATCATGCCCATGCCGCAAGTAAGAGTATAGGTGCCTGCCGCCACAGCCGGCAGATCGACTACTGTTGTGGCATTCGGTTCCAGGTCCACCAGGATGTTCATCTGCGGGATTGCCAGCTGATCCGAGCAGGCATTAGCTTCTCGGCGATCCACTATCAATCGCACCGGCTGCCCATCCGGAATAACCACCGAAGACGGCTCGAAACGAACGTTAGCAATCGTCAGCGGCACTTCGACGACCCCGTCAGGTCCTGCAGTGAAGCCCCCGACGGGACCTTGCGCAGGCCCTTGGAGGATTGACTGCGTGACCGACTGGAAGGTCACGGGTGACCCGAGCAACATCGCTCCCCGGTTCAAGTACGTGAAGCCGAACGCCAGCACCACTACCGCAAGCACGATCATCGCCCGTTGCTTCAGCTTAGCTGGCAGCAGACTCGACGCCATGCCAAAGCCCAACATCAACGGGGCCGTTCCGAGCCCAAACGCCATCATTCCGAGCGCCCCTGTGAGTGCATCCCCGGCGGCGATGGCCTGGAGTTGCGCGGCGATGAGCGGGGCGCATGGCATGAGCCCCGTCAGCAACCCAAAAAGCACAGGGGTGCTAAGTGAGCTCTGGTCGGCTGCGGCCTGAGTGTTCGCTCTGACTCGAACCTTGTTCATCGCTGCGAGCAGGAACTTCGGCGGGCGCGGGGTCAACCGGGCCGCCCACGGGAACTTTCCCGTCATTCCAAGCGCCAGCACTATCATGAACGCGCCTGCCAGCACCATGACATAAGGCCGAAGAGCCGCAAGGTCTATCAGCCCGCCGAGAGCACCCAGGGCCAGTCCCACAAGGACGTAGCTGAATATCTTTGCGAACTGGTAAGCAAGGTTGGGAACGACCTTCTCGGCGAGAGATCCTTCCTCTGTCCCTTTCAGCGCGTAGGTGATGACCATCGGGCCGCACATAGACACGCAGTGCAGACTCGTGACCAGCCCGAGTACGAGCATGGGAATGAATATTTCCACTGATTCACTCCTCTAGATCCGTCGAGTTCTTGCCTACTCGCGGCACTTGACCGGGGTAAGCGTTGACTGCTCCATCCGACAAGGACATCGCAAAAATGCGCCGTCGGACACGACTATCTTAGAGGGGTATCAGATTCGTAACCGAGTGGAAAGACGATCGAGCGGCGGGGGTTCCACGTACTGGATGTACGCTGGAACGAAACCCGAAGTATACCGGTCGACAAAGTCTTGAAGGGTGAACACAAGGATTGCGACGAAGAGAAGGGTCAAAGCTACCAGCATGGCGACGGGAATGACCTCGACCATCGTGCATTGACCACAGTCAGTCGTTATCCCCATGAGGCCATAGATCGCACAATTCGGCATTAGGCAAACAGGCGCAAACGAAGCAAAGATGGCTACCACGAGCACCGCGGCGCCGATTGCGATCAATGTGCTGGACCTGTACATCGGGATGATATCCTCCCACGAACAACATACATCGGCTTTATGAGGAGCAAGGAGTGTGCCAATAGCGGAAGAGCCGGTTTCCCGGCTCTTCTCTGTTCGAGTAAGTAATCACCGATGGTCAGACCTGCTTCACCCACCTACGCAGTCTGTATCCTACCATGCTGGCTAATCCAGCTAGGCCGAATGGAAGCACTGCCATTGAGCCTGTGAAGGGAAGGAACGGCTCATCGTCTGTGGACTCAGTCTCAGTGACGACCGGGGGATCTTCGGGATCCACTGGCGGGTCCTCAGTGACGACCGGGGGATCTTCGGGATCCACTGGCGGGTCCTCAGGGTCTACCGGGGGATCTTCGGGATCCACTGGCGGGTCCTCAGGGTCTACCGGGGGATCTTCGGGATCCACTGGCGGGTCCTCAGGGTCTACCGGGGGCAACTCGTCGAAGGAGACGTGGCTGAGAAGGAGCTTGCCTCCACTGGAGCCAACCACTACGAATGCCTCCAATAGAACGTCATGCCCGGGTGTCCCAACATAGAAGTGCTGCAACTGACCATTGCCGACCGGACGCCCTAGGGCTGTCCTGGTTCCCCCCGACTGGAAAGTTACTGTTATTTCCCCCACGGGTGTTTCTGAATCGAGTTGGTTCAATACGAAGTGCCATACTACGGGGTCGGAGAGTCCACCATCATCGGACTCGTTATTGAAGGTCTCACTGCTGGCACCGACGTGTGGTCCGTGCAAAGAAACCATAGTCGAGGCATATGCCGACTGAGTCATCGAGAACATCAGTCCGAGTGCGAGAAGCACGGCCATCGGCATCAGCAAGGCGGCCTTTAGACCCGCTAGTCTCTGGGTCTTCATGGCTGTTCGCCTCCTTTGGTACTGTCACTGTACTTCCTTACATAGTGTTCATACCCCTTATGCGCCTTTACTAAGCCGATTCGTTAGTATTGGCTCAATGTGTGCGGATCGCTACGGGAAACAGGAGGGCCTCTCGCCTCTGTTGAGGGTGACAACTCAAGAGAATGGGCTCGCAGTGAGCCTGATGCGATGTGCCCCCTCCACGAACAAGACGATGCAGTATCAGTCAACAATCGCGGTCGACTCTGCAAGTGAGTGAGAGGAGTTGACACTTTGATAGAGTCGGCCCCATGACCCCCGAAAGGCTGAATCGCAGTGGTAAAGACTGCTGAGCGCGCAGTTTGACATAAACCACGCCCAATGTGGAGGCCTATTGGCCCCTGCAGCCCTACCTCCAGAGCTGTGCGCTCCGAGGCCTTCATGGCTGCTCGCCTCCTGTATTCAATTTGCCCCTGAACTACCAGTTAACCCTATACCCAATAATCAGGTCATCAAGACTTCCTTTGCAGGAATCAGCAGGTCCCGTCTCCGAAGATCAGCTCGCGTTCCTCGGCAGGTAAGGTTTCTCGCGCCTGATCGCGCACGCCGTTCACGCCGATGAAGAACTGCCTCATCATGGCAACCAGCAGATACCGGCCCTTCGGCGTCAGAGTGAGGCGTTCCGAATCGTCAATCTCGAACGCCCTGTTCAGGCGCATGAAAGTCATCTCGAGCGGCAGACCCAGATCGATCGACACGCCGAAGTCCCGAGCAAACCGGCGCTTGTCGAGCGACAAGCCAAAAAGCTCCATCATGAAGCGGTATCGCATACGTGCGCCCTTGTTGAACCGCCGGTGCTGCGTCACCGGTGTGACGCCCGCATCGAGGGATTTGATATAGCGGTCCACGGAGAAAGTGCTCACGTAGAGTGCTCCATCCAGGAAAGAGAAGACCCCGCTCCCGACGCCGATGTACTCCTCGTAGTCGACGATGTACTCGTCGAGCATGCCCTTGCCGGTGTGCGAGAAAGTCCATGCGCTGGCCGGTTGGAAGTTCGGGGCCAGTTCATCGACGAGCATCTTGTAGTACAGGGCCTCTCGGCGGTAATCGACCGCACCGACCGAGCGAGCCAGCGACTTCTCGACGACAGGCGAGGCCATGAGCGGGTAGAAGGTGGTCTGGTTCACCCCGGATTCCTTGATGAGCTCGACGTCTCTGATGAGCATCTCTTGGGTCTGGCTCGGGAAGTTGAAGATCATGTCGACGTTGAGCGAGTGGAATCTGCCCGCGACCCACTTGAGGCGCTCGACTATCTCGGCGGATGAACCGTACTTGTCGTAGCGCTCCATCTGCTTGAGGAGCGAGTCGTCGAAGCTCTGCACGCCAACGCTGAAGCGGTCGACGCGCGATTCGAGTGCATCGACGACTTCGGGGATCAGGTGGTTGGGATTGGTCTCCGAGGAGACCTCACGGATATCGAAGAGCGATTTCGCCAGGTCGATGGTGTCGCACAGCTCGTCGACGAGGATGGTCGGTGTGCCGCCGCCCACATACATCGAAGTGCAGTGGTACCCCTGGCTGGCAACGAGCTTGATCTCTGCGCGAAGGCGAGCGAAGTACTCGCGTGTGCGGTTCTCCTCGAAGGGAAACCTATTGAAGGAGCAGTACGGGCAGAGCCGCGAGCAGAACGGCACGTGGACGTAGAGTAGATACTCCTTGCCCGGCTTAGGATCGGGCAGCCGCTTCCCCTCGAAGTTCTCGAGCTTGAGGAGGTGATTCCCCGCATAACGCAGCGCTGTCGACAGAGTCCGCTCGGCGAGCATGTCGATCACTCGCCCCAGGCGTGACGCCCACGCGCGGCCTTCTCGCCGATGTCCTTGCGCCACATCATGCCGTCGAAGCTGATCTTCTCAACCGCGGCGTAAGCGCGCTGCCGAGCGGTCTCGAAATCGGGACCAGAAGCGGTCACGTTGAGCACGCGCCCTCCAGCGGTGAGCACGCGGCCATCGTCTGCGAGCGAGGTGCCGGCATGATAGGCCTTCACGCCCTCGATCTCCTCGGCGGCCTCGATCCCGGTGATCGGCTTTCCAGACTCGTAGTCACCGGGGTATCCGCCGCTGGCGAGCACCACGCTGACGGCCCACTCGTCATGCCACGCGACTGCGGCGCGGGCAAGGTCCCCTTCGGCGCATGCAAGCAGTATCTCGGCAAGATCGCCGTCGAGACGCACCAGGATCACCTGTGTCTCCGGATCGCCGAAGCGTGTGTTGAACTCAAGCACCCGGGGCCCGTCGGCGGTCAGGATGAAGCCGCCGTAGAGCACTCCGCGAAAGTCGATGCCCTCTGCCGAAAGTGCCGCGACGGAGCGCTCCATGATCGCAACCATCTCGGCGTGCTCCGCAGGAGTCACGATCGGGACCGGCGAGTAGACGCCCATGCCACCGGTGTTAGGTCCGAGGTCACCTTCGAGCGCGCGCTTGTGGTCCTGCGCAGGCGCCATGGGTACGACGGTCGTGCCGTCGGTGAATACGAGTAGCGAGCATTCGGGGCCGCTGAGGTACTCCTCGACGAGCACGGTCGACCCGGCATCGCCGAAGCGGCCCTCGAAGCACTCTCCGATTGCGGCGGCGGCGGTGTCGAGGTCCATCGCAACCGTCACGCCCTTGCCTGCTGCGAGGCCGTCGGCCTTCACGACCACCGGCGCGCCGACCGATTCGATGTACGCGAGTGCCGACTCCAGGTTGCTGAAGACGCCTGCGTGCCCGGTGGGGATCGCATAGCGCTGCATGAGATCCTTCGCGTACGACTTGCTGCCCTCGAGCCGAGCACCTGCGGCTCCGGGGCCGAACACGGGGATGCCCGCAACGCGAACGGCGTCAGCCACCCCTGCCACCAGCGGCGCCTCCGGACCGATGACCACCAGGTCGATTCCCTCCCGAGTCGCGAAGGCAGCGACCGCCTCCCCGCTCTCGATGTCGAGCGTGACGTTCGTGCCGAGTCCGGCGGTGCCGGCGTTGCCCGGCGCAGTGAGGACTGCATCCACGCGTGGAGATTCCGCGAGTTTCGCGACTATCGCATGCTCCCTGCCCCCGCCACCAAGCACCAGCACCCGCATATCCTCGCTCCTTCATCCGGCCGACGATCGAACAGCTCCCCACACTATAGCGTAGCCGCCGAAGCCCGGGTAAGGGCCGCCCCCGCCCGATGTGGCGTCGGGCATCTTCGGCGGGTAATATTGGAGCAAGATATCCCCTACCGGAAGGAGCTGCCGATGGAAGCCCAAGACCAGGTACTGGAAGCGATGCGCGCTGCAGGCGAGCCCGTCAACGCCGGCAAGGTCACCGAGATGACCGGCCTTGACCGCAAGGTCGTCGACAAGGCGATGGATGCGCTGAAGAAGAGTGGCTCCATCGAGTCGCCGAAGCGCTGCTACTGGCAGCCCAAGGCCTAAGCCCTAGGCGCCTGCCACCCTCTGAAGTCCGGACTCCACTGCGACAACCTGCGGGCGATGACCTCCATCGCCTCGGGGTTGTCGTCGATGAGTAGCGCCCGTCTTCCTGCCGAAAGCGCCGCTTCGGCCGTGGTGCCACTCCCCGCGAAGAAGTCCATCACGAGGTCGCCGGGGTTCGAGTGGACGGCGATGATGCGATTCAGGATCCCTAGCGGCTTCTGGGTCGGATAACCCGTTCGCTCCGACCCGGTGGTCGGCACGATCGTGTGCCACCAAGTGTCTGTCGGCGTCTTCCCTTGAGCGGCCTTCTCGGCACCTACGAGACCCGGCGCCATGTACGGGATGCGCTCCATCGCCTCGAAATTGAATGTGTATCGCGACGGATCGACCGCGTACCAGAGTATGTTGTCGTGCTTGGTCGGCCATTTGGACTTCGAGCGAGCGCCGTAATCGTATGCCCAGATGATTTCGTTCATGAACGATTCCCTGCCGAAGATCGAATCCATCAGCACCTTGACGTAGTGGACCTCACGGTAGTCGAGGTGGACGAAGATCGACCCATCGGTGGCGAGCAGCCGCCTAGCTTCGAGTAGCCTGGGCTCGATGAACTCCAGGTAGTCGTCGAATGCGTCGGAATACTCACGGACGCTCCGCACCGAGGTGCGATACGTCTGGCCCTGGAAGCCCTTCCGGCTCGCCGACCCATCCCGCACTGTGCGAACGCTCTTGAGGGCCTGGCGCTTGCCGGTGTTGAACGGCGGGTCGATGTAGACCAGGTTGCAGATGCCGGAGTCCAGGGTTCGCATCACCTCGAGGTTGTCACCGAAGTGCACCTCGAGGTCTCGCCTGCCGCCTGAAGACTCCAGCCCTGCTGCCCTCCTCGCCGACTACGGAGTGACTGTCGGTTCGGTAGAGCCCGGCTCTACCAGTCGCGAGAGCACGTCGCCAAGCTGGTCGATGAGCCTGCCGTACTCGGCCCAATCGCCCTCTCGCTGGCTGGCGATTGCCTGCTCGAACAAGTCACGAGCGGTACGGGCATCCGCAGCCGGGTCGGTCGGCGGGGCGCCTTCGCCCCCATCTACCACTGGAACCTGAGCCGCCTCACCGAAGGCGGCAAGCAATGCCGCTTCGAGGTCGGGTGCCATCTCCACGCTATCGCCGTAGACTACCAGCACCCGTGTGAGCTCTGGAATCGAGGCTTGCTCGGCCTGCAGGTAGAGCGGCTGGATGTAAATCACTGACTCCTCGAGCGGTATCACGAGCATGCTGCCGAAGATGACCTGGCTACCGCGCTGACCCCAAAGCGAGAGCTGTGGAGAGATGTCCTCATCCTGATTGATCCGCGCCCGAATCTGATCGGGACCGAGCACGACTCGATCCTTCGGGAATCGATAGACGACAGTCGCGCCGTAGTTGTCCGGATCCGAACTCGTCGCCATCCAGCCGATCATGTTGTCCCTACCCCGCGGGGTGAAAGGCATGATCATCTTGAAGTCCTCGGACTCATCACCTGGCAAGCGACTGAGCACATAGTATGGCTGCATCGGACCCTCGGGCGTACCCTCGCCTGGGAACTCCCAGATGTCTTCCTTGTTGTAGAAGACCCGTGTGTTGGTCGTGTGATAGCGCCTGAAAACCTCTGCCTGCAGGGTGAACAAATCCGCAGGGTACCTAAAGTGTTCGGCCAATCCCTCGGGGAGTTCGGACATGTCGGTGAGCAGGCCGGGCATGATCTCGCTCCATGCTGCGAGGATGGGGTCCTGCGTGTCGAATGCGTAGAGGGTCGTCGTCCCGTCGTACGCGTCGACAGTGACCTTCACCGAGTTGCGGATGTAGTTGACCCCGCCGTGGGGCTGCGAGTAAGGGAAGTGGTCGGAGTGGGTGAATCCGTCGAGCACCCAAAGAACCCTGCCCTCATGGATAACCGGATATGGATCGGAGTCCAAGATGAGCCAGGGGGCGAGTTTCTGGACCCTGGTCACGATGTCCCTATGGAAGAGGACCCTGCTGTCCGGCTCGATATACCGGCTGAACAGTATCTGGGAGTCCCCGAAACGCATCGCGAACAGCGCCCTGTTGAAGAGGTTGCCGATGTCGACGCCGCCAGTCCCTTCCCAGAAGGTCTCGGCATTCGTCTCGCCCATGGGGAAGTCGAACTCCGGAAGGCTCGTATCGACGATGACGTAGTCATCCGTAAGCTCGCCGAAGTAGATGCCCGGCCGCGTCACCGTCACCTCTATCGAGGAGCGCGGGGGGATGTCGGAGATAAAGAACTGTGGGAAGCCGCGACCATCCACCTCGTTCACGGGGCTCATGACAACGCCGAAGCCATGGGTGTACACAAGGTGTCTGTTGATCCAAGTCTGAGCCCTAGGGTCCAGCAGGTTCACGTCGAGCTCGCGCGCGGCTATCAGTACCTGTCGCTGCTTGTCATCAAGCGTGTATCGATCCACGTCAACGTCGTTGAATGTGTAGTACTGCCTGATGATCTGTAGCTGTCGATAGGCTTGGGCAGCCGTATCCGGATCCCACAGCCTGATGTTGTCGAGGGTGTCTTGGTTGGCAGCGATGTCCTCGGCAGTGAGGGCCTGATCAGCCGGGAACTCCCGCGTCTCGATGTCATCCAAGCCGAAGGCCTTTCGGGTTGCCTCGATGTTGCGCTCGATGTAGGGCTCCTCGGCAGAAAGCTCGTTGGGGTTGACCCGGAAGCGCTGGATGATCTCGGGGTAAACGCCACCCACGAGGACCGCGGCGACCAGCCATACGGAAAGCGCAAGGACCGGCAGGCGCCAGCCTTGGATGCGGATGTTGATTAGAAGTGCTACGGCCGCGACAAGCGATATCACGATGAGTATCTGGTAGGCCGGTATCCGTGCGTGGATGTCGGTGAATGAAGCGCCGAAAACCTGACCCCTGTCGGAGAAGTTGAGTTCGAATATCCGGAGATAGTAGTCGAATGCCTTGCTCACGATGGCGAGCCCTGCGAGGACCGACAGGTGCGCCTTGACCTGCGGTGCGAACCCTCGGCTACGTGCCCAGGGCTGGATAGCGCCTCCGACCAAGTAGACGAACGCTGTCGCGATGACAGCGAGGATGAGAATCGAGGTGAGCCAGTCGGCGACCAGGCGCAGAAGCGGTAGCGTGAACACGAAGAAGCTGACGTCCAGCGCGAATTGCGGGTCTGTCAGGTCGAAGGGTTGGGCGACCATGGCTAGCCTGACCATATCCCAGGTTGGGGCCATCGAGATGCCCACCAACGCGCTGAGCACCAGCGAACCGATGAGGATGACCTTCTTCACCACCGGGCCGATACGGCTTCGGAACGCATTGATCGTCTCTTCGAGCTGGGGCGAGAACTGATCGGTGAAAGAAGTGAGAACCGGCCTCGCCAGCTTCTTCGCCAACCGGGCGTTTAGATACACGATCAGGAAGGTTGCAACGGCGAATGCCGTGCCGGTAAGCAATCCACTGAGCAGGCCAGTGGTGAAGACCACACCCTGCCCCATGTCCGCGAACCACCAATAGTCAGTGATCATCGTGACGCCCCATGTGAGAAACGGGAAGCCTAAAAAGGCTATCGCGGCGATGATCCACACGATACGATTAGATGAGGATTGCGGGGGTGAGGAAATCATCAAAACCCTTTCCTGTCACAGGTATTGGGGAAACAAGATATCAGAGATAATCGCTAACATCTATGTTGAGGTCGTGTGGGTCCAGGACGGCAGTGACTGCAAGTCCGCTTTCAGACGACAAGTCGACAGTGTGGCCGTCGACCATTGTACCATCCTGCTCCGTTATCACTTTGACTACCGGTTTGAGCAGGTCGTGAGTGCTCGGACGCAAGACAATCCCTACTCGGGAGTCCGAAAGCCGCACCACCGACCTAGGTGGATATATACCCATAATCAACGTGAATAGTCGCGTCAATGTGGGGTCGAGAGCGACATCGCCACTTTCCGCAAGGATCTGCATCGCATCGACGGCGGTTCGAGCCGAGCTGTATGCCCGCCGAGAGGTCATGGCGTCGAAAGCGTCGGCGACCGCCACTATGCGTGAGGCCAAATGCTGTGGTCGACTGTTCGTCACGTTGGGATATCCGTTACCATCGTAGCGCTGGTGATGCTCAAGGATGATCACCAGCGCGGCTTTGTCCAACCCGGGAATCGAAGCGGCCTGAATCGCGCCCGCAACCGGATGGTTCTTGATGGCTGTCCACTCCTCGGCGGTTAGAGGCCCGGGCTTGTTCAGTAGATCCAAGCTGATGGACATCTTCCCGATGTCATGGAGTAGCGCACCCGTCCCGAGCGAGACGAGGAACCTTGAATCCTGCGTGAGAGTCGAACCGAGCGCGAGCGACAGAATCGCAACATTCGCACAATGGTAATAGGTGTACTCGTCGTAGCTCTTCAGGCCCGCGAGCTCGAGCATCGCGTACCTGTTCGAAACCACGTTGTCTACAAGTGAGCGCACAAAACCTCTGACCATGGCCCCGTTGACCGTACGATTACGACTTATCAGGTGATCGACTTCTCTCAGAAGTCCAATCGCGTCGTCATAGGAAGCACGGGCATCTTCAGGGGTCAGATTCGATTTCTCGATGGTTCGCAGCGCCTTGACCGTCCCAACAGAGATGTTGGTGACCTGCGCCTCGGAAAGCATGCGGGGCAATCCCCCAGCTATTGCGGCGCTGTGTGCATCCGTGGCCATGATCGAGACTCCGCGAGTCAGTTCGGACACGGTCAGGCCGCGGCGGAAGACGATGCTCCCTACACCCAGTGCCATCAGGTCTCTGATCAGCTGATCGAAGATGACGCTTTCTTCTGGAAGGAACTGCTGACCGAAGTGAAGCTCGCTCTTGTATAGTGCAATCTCTACGTCCACGCCTTCTCGGAAGAATCTGTCGAGTGCATCGAAAAGCCCGGCCACAGTCGCTTCACTAGCGGGATGATCCGAGGCATAGAAGTGCACAGTCTTTCGTGCGCCGTAGAACCTAGCCAACAAATCACGGACGCGCTGTATTTGATTGAACGAGTAAAGCGTGGCCGCTACCGAAGAAGTCATCTCTCCGGGTTCAATCGATCCGTTGCCCATAACGTCAGTGTCTTGTTGCTCTGTCACTGCGCATCTCTCCCTGGCTGGTGATCCTGGTTGTTGATTGCGATCAGGGCCTCTTCGGCGGCAACCTTCAATTCACGCAACCGAGCTGCCCCGCGCAAACTCCGGCGACCGAGCAACTCCTCGAGAAGCGGCACCGCATCTTTCGATCCTATTGCTCCTAACGCTCCAATCGCCTCAATCCGCGCAGGCATCTCGCGGTTGCCCATGCCCTCGCCCGCAGCGACTTGTTTCAGTGCCGGCACGGCAATCACGACATGGGCCATTCCCAGGTAGCGCGCAGCCAACTGGACGTTGGAAACATCGGAGTCTCTGAGAGATGCTACAAGCATCTCCTCGGCAGCTTTTGTCTTTACGCCGAATAGTGCACGGATGGTCTCGCGCCTGACTCTGGGGTCACTATGTCGCAGCGTCTTCTCCAGATACCCGAGTATCTCAGCTCGCCTGGTTCGGCCCAAGATGTGGACGACGTTGCGCACAAAGTACCATCGGCTGTCACCTGCATGAGCTCCGAGGCTGTCGAGTCCGAAATCAGCCCGCGCCGCAATAAGATCGACGAGAGTCTTCCTGGCGGCGCGATCCGGCTCATCGGCTAGCGCCTCCAAAAGCGGTCGGATTGCAGAATCCCCGAGGGCGTCTAGCAGGCGTAAGCAGGCGTCGTGTTCGGGGGTTCCGTCTCCGTAGACCCGCACCGCCATCGCTATGGCGGCCATCTCTTTGATTCCGGCAAGCCGGTTGAAGGCAGCGCGTACTCGAGCGACTCGCTCAGCGGGAAACTCGGGGTCTGCCAGCAACCCACCCAGGATCGAAGCCACATCTGCAGCGACTTGGTAATCTCCACGCGCGATCGTCACCTCAAGGTTGTCTTCGAGCTGTGACATCATCGACGAGAACCCTTCACCCGTAACCTCCGAGGCGACTATGAGCGCCATGGTGAAGACCACGTCGCCATCGGTGATTCCCGCAAGGGCCTCCTCCTGCAAAGATGTGACGGCGGAGTCGTCCATAAAGTCTCCGACTGTCATCTTAGGAGTGAGTTCCAGCAACTCAAGTATTGAGAGCGACTCAGAATCAGCGTTGGTTTGCGACCCGTTGTCTGCGATCTTCAGGCGAGTCGGCACCGCTTCTTCGAGTATCGCCTGCGTCTCGGCGGGAGAGTAACCGGCTGTTAGCATCGCAGCTCCTGCCGAACCCAGAATATCCTCGCGAGAAGCTTGGGAAAGGTACACCAGGTTGCGAATGGCCCTAGCGATTCCGGCTGCCGAAGCGGCACGACGATCGGAGCCCTCTGTCAGGACGCGGAACAACTCGTCAACGTCCATCTGCCTAACCAGATTGGCAATCGCATCGTCGGTGCGAACGCCAGGCAATAGCACATGGGAGAGCGCAGCATACCGGACCTCTGCGCTTAACTCCATGATGGCCTCGGCGAGATTCCTGAGATTGGATGTGCGCTCAGAGTCCTTTGCGCCGTTCGCTGCCTGCGCTAATTGCTCGATTCTCAGGCTGCGAGCTACCTCCGCCGGATCGATCCCTCGATCAGCGGTGGTCTCGGTGAAGTAGCCGCTTATAACCTGCTTGTCGCCGAGGATCCTCACAAGGATCCTCTGGTCCCTTGGCCTTCCGGCGCTGGCAGCCTCCAGTATCTCTCCCACCTGTGAAGGGGCTGGCGGCCACTCCTCGGAATCTGCTTCGCTCGCAGACTCTGTGGCCATGTCACTCTCAACGATGAGAGTGGTGGCTTCGATGACGGTGATGGAGTGGACGCCTCCGTCCCACAGTCTGGTCTCAACTCCGCCAGCCGCGAACAGGTCGGAGGGCATCGCTTTGAGTGCCTCAAGGAAGACGAGCACATCGGAGGAGGCCGTCCCTGGATGAAAGCGCACCTCAGCTATGCGGCGCTTGTACAGCTCCTTGGCGAAAGACTCGAATGCGGACTTGCCCTCGAAGACGACTTGCCCTTCGAAGATCAGCCCTTTTTTTGACACGACCAAGTTCATGTTGGCGTGCTTGCTGAATATCTGGTCTAGTAGCTTTACGATCTCATCGGCGTTTTCGCGTGGAACGCTACTGGAGATTGGATAGAGCGTAACAGCCTTCATTGTGATCACGAGTTGCTTCACAAAGCGCTCGATGACTACCGGAACACTCGGGCTATCCTTGGAGCCCACAGGCACTCGCCTCCTAACTCGCCGAACTATCCCGACGAAAAGTCCAGTTCGCCCGTCGCCTGCTCATTATACTGGAGGACGACTTAACGAATGCTATCATTTGGCGCATGGCAGTCTCTCTGGAGAATATAGTCTTGGCGAGCGCTTCGCCTCGCCGAAGGCGACTACTCGCCTGGCTCGGCCTCCGCTACCAAGTGTTGGCCACCGATTCGCCGGAATCACTCGACTCTCCCCTAGCGCTCGACTCGCCGGCTCTTGCGATTTCACTCGCCTTAGAGAAGCTCGAAGCAGCGGGTGCTACCGTCACTGACAACAGCCTGGTCATGGCTTTCGACACAATCGTGGTTCTCGACGGAGAGCTACTTGGAAAGCCTACCGACGAAGCGGATGCTCGTCGGATGCTGGCGGCGCTTGCAGACCGCACCCATCAGGTCGTGACCGGGTGCGCGATGCGCCATCGTGCCAGCGACTTCAGCGTGCGGTTCGCGGTCGTAAGCGAAGTCCGCATGCGAGCGCTGCCCCCCGAACGCATCAACCGCTGGCTGGCGAGCGGGGAGTATCTCGGATGCGCGGGGGCGTACAACATCGAGAACCAGATCGCCGAAGTGGGGCCTGGTGACTGTTTCCAGAACGTCGCAGGTCTGCCCCTGTGTCATGTGTACTCGGCCCTGAGGGAGGTCTTCTCGGCAGACGTTGGCGGTGGTGGGCGCCTCGGACTGCTCGACCCCATCGCCAGGTGCGACTCGACGCTCGGGCGCACTTGTAGGCTCGGACCCAGTGTGGTTGGCGGGTAGACCCGGAGTCCCCAGCTGCGTCTCCTAGGCTTGAGGCTTCGGGCGGAACAGCTTCGCCTTGACTCTGTCGATCAGGTTGGTCAGTTCCTCGGTCTTGAGCAGCGCCGCCACTCCGAAGTAGACCGCCGCTCCGAATACCATCAGGCCTGCCAGCTGGGCCGCCTGGTCAGTCGTCTGCGTCATGTCCAAGAGTGGCCGACTGTAGACATACCCTGCCCACACCACAGCCGACATCGCCACGGCTGAAGCCATCGCCTTCATTGTGGAGCGCAGGATGCGTCCACCATCTAGGTGTTCGAGCTTGCGACGCAGATAGAAGGCGAGCATTAGGAAGTTGAGTCCCGCCGCGAGGCTGCTCGCCAGCGCCAGTCCGGCATGGTCCATGTACCGCACGAGAATCAGGTTGAGGACGATGTTCAAGGCAATGGCCCACAGGCCGAGTTTGATCGGAGTTATCGTGTCTTGCATCGCAAAGTAGACTCGCACGATCATCACGTTCGCGGTGTGCGCTACGATGCCCAGCGAGTAGTAGAAAAGCGCCACGGTCGTCATCTGGGTAGCAGTGGCGTCGAAGGCACCCCGCTCGAAAAGTAACCTGACAACGGGTTCGCTCAGGACCAGCAGTCCAGCGGTGATCGGAATGACGATGAACCAAAGCAGACGCAATCCTTCCGAAAAGGTGCGCCTCAGCTGACCAAAGTCCTGCTTGGATGCCTGTTCGGAGAGGAAGGGGTAAACGGCCGTCGCCACTGCTCCGGCGAAGATGCCCACCGGAAGCGACATGATCCTGGTGGCGAAGTTCAGGGAGGCGATGCTGCCCTCGGCGAGACCGGAGGCGAGCATGCGGTCGACCAGCAGATTTATCTGGCCGGAAGCTGAGCCCACGATGAAGGGCAGGATCAGCATCCCGATTTGCTTGATGGCCGGGTGCTTGAGTCCGCTCAGGGATGCGCGGTAATATCCGCGATGCCCGAAGAGTGGGACCAATAAGACCATCAGGTGGGCTGCTGCACCAGCAACCACTCCAACCACGAGCCCGGCGATGCCCATCCTGTCGCCCAGAAGCAATGCACCGGCGATCATCCCGAAGTTGAAGAGCAGCCCAGCGAAAGCTGGTGCCATGAAGTGCCGATATGCGTTGAGGATCGCTGCTATCAGGCCGGTCAGGGCCGTGAGGACGATTGCCGGGGTTAGCATCTGCGACAGCCTGATTGCGAGTTGCTGCGTCTCGGGGGCCAACCCGGGGCCGAACAAGGGGACTAGGAACGGTGCTGCGACCAAATAGACCACTGCACTGACCAGCAGGAAGATGATCGCTAGATTGAGCACTGTGCTGGCGATACGCCAGGCTTCCTCCTCGCCGGCATTGACCCGGTACTCGGTGAAGACGGGGATGAAAGCGACAGTGATCGCCCCGGCCACCATTCCCGCAATCCCCATGGGGAGTATCGATGCGATCAGGTAGGCGTCGGTGTACGCAGTCGCCCCGTACTGATAAGCGATGACGATTTCGCGCACATAGCCGAGCATCCGCGAGAGCACTGTGCCTGCGATGAGCAGGACGGTCGCTTGCGCTATACCCTGACGACTGATCTTCACTGGCCGCCTCTCTGCCTGACGATTCCCGCGTTCAGGATGCGCCTCCCTTGGTCGCAGTCACAATGATCGACTCGTCCTTCTCGGCGTCTAAGGGCTTGCGTTCGTGATTGCCGAAGACCCTGACCTCGGTGAATCCGGCGTGGTGAAGCTCGAACTCGAGAGCGTCGTGAGGGATGAAGGTGTGCGGAGACCTTCGGCGGGAAAGCTGCCACTCTCCTTGCTTGTCGCGAACGAGCGTCACGAAGTCGAAGTCGATGTGCTCGCCGTCGGGCGGATAGTCGATGACACGCAGGAAGACTTTCGTGCCTTCCTCGGTATCGCGAAGGACTGGCGGGACGATGCGTGTCCTCGAAGCCGCCAGCCGAGAGTGGTTTAGCAGATGCAACACGAGTACTCCGCCCGGCCGCAGTACGCCGAAGAAGTCGGCGATGGCGGCGCGCAGGCCTTCCGCACCGTTCACGTGGGGTAGTGCGTTGCCCGTGCACACAAGAGCGTCCACGGGGCCAATCCCCTTGGCCTCCAGCTCGCCGAAACCCCCTCGGGCAAGCTCGACTTCCCCTCCGGCCGAAGCAAACGACGCCTGGGAGACTGCGATGTTGATCGCAGCTTGAGCGAGCATCGAATCGTCAGGATCGATGGCGATCACCTTCATGCCCCAACTTGCGAAGAGCAGCGAGTGGCGTGCGCTTCCGGCACCGACGTCGGCGACGGTCTTCGCCTCGGCCTTGGCGAACGCCCAGCGGAAGAGAGGTGCCTCGCGTTCGAGTCGCTTGTTCCAGTCGACGAACTGGTCGTAATCGGAAGCCGGCGCTGGGTCATCGAAAGTCATCTATCGGTCCCTTCGGCGGTCTGTACCAACACCCGGGCGATCCTGCGGCGCCTTATCGCTTGGACGGTGAAACTCACACCGTCTTCGAGGACGACTTCACCCGGCACCGGGATGTGGCCTAGCTTGACGAGCATCCAGCCTGCCAGGGTCTCATACTCGTCGGACTCGGCGATGGGTAGCCCCATCTGACGCGCGTACTCCACAGAGAGACTTCCGTTGATTACCCAGCGCCCCGGTCCGAGCTCGAAGACGTCCCGGCTATCCGGATCGAACTCGTCAGCGACCTCGCCGACTATCTCCTCGACGATATCCTCGATGGTAACGAGTCCAGCAGTGCCACCGTGCTCATCTACGACGATTGCCATGTGGTTGCGGGTCCTGCGCATCTCGGAGAGTAGCGGGAGGATACCCTTGGTCTCCGGGATGAACACCGGCTGTCTGGCAAAAGCACTGACCGACTCCTCGAGACGCTGCGAAGCAGCGGGTTCTACCAGGTCTTTCAGGAGCACGACGCCGGTGATGCTGTCTGGGTTGCCTCGGAAGATGGGCAGGCGCGAAAATCCTGACTTGCGGAACGCCGGCAGGGCCTCCCCGACGGTTGTGTCGTCCTCGATGAGCGACATGTCGACTCGCGGGACCATGATCTCGCGCACGACGGTATCGCCGAGCTCGAAGATCTCGTGGATCATCCGTTTCTCTTCGTCGAGCAGGGTGCCCTGCTCCGTCACCAGGAGCTTGATTTCCTCTTCCGAGACACCCGGTCGCCCCTGGCCTGGCTTGACGCGAAGGATCCGCGAGACCATGTCGGTGGATCGCGTGAGAAGCCACACGACAGGGCTCGCGATTCGCGCGAGCACCGTTATCGAGGCCGCGACGAAAATCGCGACGGGCTCGGCACGCTGCAGGCCGAGACGCTTGGGCGCGAGTTCACCCAGCACCAGCGTCAGGTATGAGATTGCAAGCGTGATGGTGAACAGCGAGAATCCTGCAGCCCAACGGTCGACCCACCCGATGCCGAAGCCGCGTAACCACTCGGCGAGCGGCTCCGCAAGATTGACGGCCGCTGTCGCAGAAGCCAAAAAGCCGACGAGCGTGATTCCCACCTGGATGGTCGCAAGCAGGCGCGACGGGTCCTCGAGAAGCGCAATGGCTGCCACGGCGCCGGCCGATCCCTCTTCGGCGCGTTTGAGCAGGATCGCCCTGCGTGCGCTGATGAGAGCGATCTCGGCGGCTGCGAAATATGCATTCAATCCGAGCAGGCCGGCTATGAGAAGGACTTCTGCGAGGTATTCACCCATGTGGTGCATGTTACCAGTCTGTGCCAGCGCCGTGGTGTTCATGGGCGCGATTTGGGCAAAATGCCTGCAGTACTGTACTCCAATAGCCGATGAAAGAGGCATCGATGTGATAGATTTACGCTGACTCGAAGCACCGGCCTTGGGCGGAAAAATGGATCAAGACACACACCGAGTGCTTGACGACGTGGTGCGCGGGATTGCGGCGGCCAGTAAGGTCCTGCGTCTCTACCCGCCGTCGAGCCCTATTCCCCGGCAGTCGATTGAGAGTGCCTCGGCGGCGCTGACCCGCTTCTTCGAAGCCGCCACCATCCTGTCTCTCGCGGTCTCCCGCGACGGTCTCGACTACCGAGGCGAGCCCATCGCCGTGAGCGTGCCTGGCGCCAAAGACATCGCGGCTTCGCTGCGCTCCCACGACATCGCTGAGCTCGACATCTTGCCAGGGTGCACCGCAGAGGAGCTGATTGCCCTGCTCTCCCTGCTGGAGCGCGATCCGGCCGAAGTGCGTGCCGAAGGCGGCCTCGGTGCCTCGCTAGTGACCTCGGGCTCCCAAAACATCCGTGCCTCCGAGGTCCGGCTGACGGTCGTGGAGGATGTGTCGCTTGTTGCCGACGCAAGTGACGAGGACTTCCTCCGCAAACTGGCCGACGATCCGGACCGACTGGCCACCTGGATGCTGGCCGCCGCCTCGAGCGGATCGATTGCCTTCGCCGAAGGGCTGCAGGAGCTGAATGGTGCTGCACAGGGAGTCAGTGGGACGACCCTTCGGCAGAACCTGGCTGCTGCATTCCAATTACAGCCCGCGGAGGGCAAGGACATGCTTCTGGGCCTGGGCCTAGAGGCCGGCGCCAATCGTGACCTAGTCGGCGGAGTGCTGAGTCACCTTGCAGATGTCGACCTGGCCGGGGCCCTTACCTCCGGACTGTACGGTCAGAACATGCTCTCCCTCTCCAACGCCTTGGCGAACTTGCCGCTGGAAGATCGCTCGGAGGAAGTCTTTGGGGCCGTCCAACAGATTCTCGCAGACGGCTCAGTCTCCGAGAAAGAGCGCGGCTTTCTCTCACACATGATGGAAGCTCGGTCGCGCCCGGAGCCCGAGCTCGCCCTGACCGAGGCGGATGCTGCGTACCATCGGGTTGCAGAGGCCGCGCGCATCGGTGACGACGAGCTTTCAGCGGCTCGCGAAAAGACCCTCGAATCAGCACGGGGGCGCTTCGGCTCGGGCATAACGACGATGCTCACGCTGCTCGATCAACAGACGGATTATGCGCTGTATTGCGAGGACCTACGGGGTCTCGCTGCACTAATCCCGAGCTTGATTGAGGACGGAAAGCTTGATCTTGCCGTACGCGTGGTTAGAGAGCTCGGGGTTCGGGCGACTCGGACGACTCATCCCTGGCCCGACCTCAACGACCGAATTCGCGACGCCATCGCACATGCCTTCTCGGAACAAGCGATGTCCGCATTGCTCAACTCCGTCATTGCGAGCGAGGAAAACCACCACGGCGCCCGCGAGATGACACGCCTCGCAGAAGGCTCCGCCGACTCGACCCTCATCGGAGCCGCAATCGCACTCAAGGCTCCCGGGATTGCCGCCGCCGAGTCCATTCTCGGCAGGAGGGTCCTCGATCTTCTGGCTGCATCCGTGTCCGCTCTGCAGTGGTTCCAGGTCGCCCCGGTCGTGCAGCGCCTCGCCGAGGACCTCGGCCCTCGGTCCATCCAAGCGATCGACCAGTTGATGGCCCGTCCCGACGCACAAACCCGCCGAGAGGTCGTGACCGGTCTTGCAGCTGCAAACACCGAATCCAGCATTGGCATGCTCGCTGATCTTGTAGCCGATCCAGACCTGCAGGTGAGCCTCGCGGCTGTTCAAGCTCTGGGAAACAGCGCTTCTCCGCGAGCGGCACTTCAGCTTGCATCTCGGCTCAAGGCACTCGACGTTGACACCAGGGACTTCCCGATGGCGCGCGAGATCATCGGTGCACTGGGCAAGCTTCGGTTCCCGGAGGCTACAGAAGTCCTCAACCAGATTTCTCGCCGAAAAACACTGATCAAGCGCGGTCACCATGCTGAAGTCCAGGAGCTTGTCAGGCAGGCTATTGCCAAACATGCGAGTGCAGGAGGCCCGATGTGAACCTCGCAGTTGACTTGGTAGGAGTGCTGGCATCCGGCAGGAAGGCCGCTCAGCTCTACCCGCAAACACATCCGGCCTTCATGACTGCAATCGATGCCGTCGTTGCTGCGGTCAGCCGGGCAATCGTAGACACGCCCGTCACGCTCAACCTGCACCAGGGACACCTCTACCACGAGAGCACGATGGTCTCGGACGACACTCACGGGGTCGCCTCTATCATTGAGGCATTCGAACAACGCAAGATCGAGAGTCTCTCGTTGCATCCCGGATTCGACTCGAAGGATGCAATCGCCCTGGTAGAGGTTTTGGGCTTGCGCCCGTCGCCGGATCTCGACATTGAGAACGAACTGGTGGTCCGAGGAGCAACCAGGGTCAACCTGGCGTTCCTCGCTGGCGAGGGTGATCTGGGCCAGGTCGAGCGCAATATGATCCGGGAACGCAATCTTGAACTTCGCAGCCGAATGGTGGCTCAACTATCCTCAGCGAACGCCAGTTTTGCTTCACACACGATGCCGGACGTGAGCGAGCTCGATCGAACCGTTGCAGACGTGACCGCCAGGCTGCTAGAAAATACCGCCGCGACGCTGGCCATCGCCGCGGCAGGTGGCGGCAACGCAAATCTCATGCACCATTCAGTGAACGTGATGATTTACTCGCTGGCTCTAGGAGCGGCACTCGGATTGCCCGAGGAGGGACTCTCGTCACTGGGCGTCTCGGCGTTGCTCCATGATGTGGGCAAGTCCGACATGAAAGTCGACGACCCATCCCAGCTAAGGGCGATGTATCTGCTACATCCACAAGTCGGAGCCGATATCCTGTCCAGGAAGTCTGAAAAAGACCCCACTCTGATGCTGGTCGCTTTTGAGCACCACATGAGTGTGGACGGAGGCGGATTTCCAGCTCGCGATGCGAACTACATCACCCATCCATTCAGCAGGATTGTCGCCATAGCGAATCGCTATGCAAATCTGACCGGCGGGTCGAGTGAAACCCCTCAACTCACGCCTGATAGGGCCATCCAGGTGATACTCGCTGAGAGTGGAACGCTCTTCGACCCCCTTTTCGTCCGACTGTTCGCCAAAGCGATGGGGGTCTTCCCAATAGGATGCGTGGTAAGGCTCTCCGACCACTCCGTGGGAATCGTGAGCGAAACCGGGGCCGACTCCCTGCGCCCGGTAGTCAGGGTGATCTATGATTCAAGGGGATTGAAGCTTCAGGAACCTGTAGAAACCGCGCTGGCCGAGGGTGCCGTCACGATCGTTGAGGTCGTCGATCCTGAAAGCCTGGCACTTACGGTGGGCGATCACCTGTAGCCTGAGTCGGCTCGGCTGACACCGATTGCGAGCTTGTATTCAGTCAGTCCTGCCGAGGTGTCACTTTGTGAAGCACCAGTGCAATCAGAGCAAGCCTGCGACTACGGTCCTGACAAGCCTCGACGAAGGCTTCGGCCAAAGCTCGCATCTCTGGACTAGGTCGCCATCGCAACAGCCCCCCAGCGCACTGGATGATACCGTCGTCGCAAAGCAAGACGACTTCCGGCTCAAGCTCATCGACCCTGCGCCCCAGCCTCGATGCAAGCGCATTCATATCCAATACCGCATCGGGGTTCCTATGGAAAAACACAAGGATGTCCCAACTCAGGAGCGACCTGACATGGCGTTCAACGAACTTGATTACAGAAGGTCCCAGCACCCACTCAAGATCGTGCATGCTCGCCACCATCTTCGGCCGTCAGTGATAGTGCGTTCATCGGGCACGCCCACTGCCTGAATATATGGTTCAGCAATTCTCCCCGCCGATCGATCCCGTTAGCAATATAACCCACAAAAGAATACAATATCAGCTGCTTGCTCAACACATCAAATAGTAATTGTTCCTAAATTGTTTTCGTACCTCCTAACTTTCGAAAGTGAGCGCTCATGAGCCTTCCCAGCGGTGTCAAGGTCAAGGTCCACTACACCGGCACCCTCGACGACGGAAGTCAGTTCGACTGTAGCCGAGACCGAGAGCCGCTGGAATTCACCCTGGGAGCCAATGAAGTGCTGCCAGGTTTCGAACACGCTGTCGCCCAGCTCGAAATCGGTTCCTCCACCATCATCACCCTTCCTGCCGAAGAGTCCTACGGGCCTCATCACGCCGAAGCAACTCAAACTGTTCCCGCATCAGCCTTTCTCGAGCCCCCCCAAGTGGGGGCGATTGCCCATTTCGTCGGCCCAGACGATCAGCCCCTCGCCGCTACGATATCCGCTGTCGACGACGAGCTGGTTACCCTAGATTTCAACCATCCTCTAGCGGGCCAGAACCTCACATTCTCTATCGAACTAGTTGAAGCCACAGGACATTCTGACACGACCCTCTGACATCATCATCGACTCATAGCCGACAGGGGGCGCTGTACTTCCATACTGAGGGCGCCTGTGCCCCCGAATATTTGAATCTCCCTGATGTCACGGTAAGCTCCTCGTATTGCGATATCCGCACTTCTATGGAGATCCGCTCTAGTTGAGAGCAGAATCACTCCTCGGGTAGCGCCAACCGCAACCCCGCCCGTAAGCGCATCGGCGAAGTCCTCGCCTGTAGCAACACCCACGGTCGTATACTCTACTATTCCTCTTGCCGCGCCCCACGAAACCACTATCACTGCGGTGTCGTATCGCGTCAGCCCTGCTGCCCTCGTCAGACCAGGGATGCTTCTGCGCAGTTCGCTGAATACTCCTTCGCTGACGGCACCAACACCTCCTGCAACGAGTCCCGCTGAGAAAGCGTTGCGCGCCAGGAAAGCACGCGCTGTCGCAGGGACACTGCCCGGTCGCACCAAGACGATGGGCGTACGACTCGAATATGCCAACGGGCCCAGCGAAACAGCGTCGGCAAAAAGGTCTCCGCGCGCGAAGAATATCTGCCCGCCAAAGGGTGCGCCGCTTCGCCGAGTCAAGACCTCCGAGGCAATCATGGTCGAGGTCTCGTACCGATCCACTCCTCCGATGCGTCTCACAGTGACGCCCAATCCGCGAACCGTGTCTGCGACTCCGGTGTGAACGGCACCAGTTCCGCCCACGATAATCACTTCCGAAGCGCCTAGACGCAAAATCTCCGCTCTAGTTGATGCCGGCAGAGCATTTGGGCGCGTCAAAAGCACAGGACCCGAATTCACCCCTGCCAGCCCCGAAGCCGATAAGGCATCTGCGAAACCTGTCCCTGTCGCCAATACAACCGTACGAGCTTGCGGGAAATTATGCGCCGAAGCGATGGCTGCCGTCTCATAGCGATCGGCACCACCTAGCCGCACGATTCTAGGACCCGCCACTGGGTTCACGGTGACCCGAACCGTAACACTCCCCGCTGCGGTCACCGGCACTGTCGAGGCGCTCCGCGGCGCTGGCGTCAGCCCATAGTCGACTCGGATCGGGAATGCGGCGGCGTCCATAAGTACGCCTGGTGCCTCTACGAGCCTCACGTGCAGGATCCTTCCGCCTTCAGGGGCAAGGATTGGTCCGCGGACCCGCTGCCACGGAGCGAACTTGTCGTCCCAGGTGTAGTAGAGGATTCCAGGAGAGAGTGGAACCAACCTGATTGTCTTTGGACTTCGGCTCCATCCCAGCACCGCATCCGGAAGGGCAGGGTTGGTGAACAATGCTATGTGCCCGGCCCCATCCGTCCGCGCAACCGCCGCCTGTGGCACAAAAATGGGAAGGCAAAGAGCGACAAGAGCCACCAGCAGCCCCGCCCTCGACCGAAAATGTTCAAGCCTGAACTTCGCGCCCAACACAGCAGCGCGAGAACTTAGCATGCCTAAGCTACCTCTCGAAACGACATCATAACCACCAAGATTATCGACACCCTCGCTGCGCGATTAGAGATGCCGAGAATCAAATGGGCCATAAACGAAGTCGAGCGGTAGTTGAGGGGGCTGAGCGGGCCTAATACGCGCTTAGCGGGACTACAGAGGTGGCCGAAAGGACCAAGGCGCGCGACCTCAGAGGACGAACAGCAGAATCGCCAAGAAATGACACACGCTTCCAGCGAGGACGAATACATGCCAGATGGTATGCGTGTAGGGAATCCGCTTCAGGACATAAAACACCGTGCCGAACGAATACGCCAATCCTCCCGCAACCAGTAACCAGAACCCTGCTGGGGCCAGTATTCGGTAGAGTGGCTCTATGGCGAACACCGCCGTCCAGCCCATCGCCATATATATAGTCACCGAGATCCATGCGGGCCTGTGAACCCAAATCACCGAAACCACTATCCCCGCTATCGCCATCGCCCATGTGGCTCCAAAGAGCCACCACCCGCCCTCATACCTAAGGGTGACCAGCGTGAATGGCGTATACGTGCCCGCGATCAACAGGTAGATCGCTGAGTGATCGAAGATCTTGAACAGATGCTTGATCCTCGGCCATGGAAAGCTGTGATACAGGGTTGAAGCCAGGTAGCCGATGACCAAAGTGACCCCATAGGTGATCGCAGCACCAAGTTGCCATCCATCGCCGCCCTGAGCAGCAAATACGACTAGCAGCGTCAGCGCTGCAATCCCTAAAGCCACACCTAGACCGTGGCTGATGCTGTTCGCTATCTCCTCGCCCAAGCTATAGGGTCTGGGCCTTTTACTTCCGTTCATCGAATAGTCACTCATCCCTGATACCTGCAGTGCCGATAACCACATTGAAAAGCCCAGAAAAGAAAGCCTTCACAATGATAATCCAACCGTCAATAACCGAGACCGACATGCGCCGCACAACAAGCGGCCTGGTGTTCATAGCCCTTCTGAGTTTAGCCGTCCTGACCGCACTTGTCGCCCCTGGCAACGCGCAAGCGATGCTCGAGCCTTTGACCTTCCGCGACCTCGTCCAGGAGTCAAGTGCTGTCGTTCTTGCGGATACGACATCCGTCCAATCGCGCTTGGATCTCTCGGGGAATCCGGTCACTGATGTCCGGCTGACCGTTGTGCGCACGCTACATGGACAGAGTTCGGATGACCACCTGATCACCATCCCTGGTGGCGTCGTGGGCGACTTCGTGCAGCATGTTACCGGCCAGCCGATGTTCGGAGTCGGCGATAGAGTGATCCTGTTCCTCGATGGCTCTGGTAGGGTCGTCGGTGGTTCCCAGGGCCGCTTCGGCGTACATGCCGACATGGTGCTTGAGACCGGTGAAACGCTCGCTGCATTCACACAGCGCCTTGCAGCAGCCGCTAGAGGCCTTGAAGCTGCCGATGCGCCCGCTCCCGCTACCACCGCTGCGGCCCAAAGTAGCGTCGGTGCACTGAGTGCCGCCAGCGTTTCTGCGGTATCGCCTTCGTCGGTCCCTGGTGGGGCCGGGGCAACGGTGATCATAACGGGCTCTGGCTTCGGCACGACACCCGGGCGCGTCGAGTTCTCGCACGGTAGCTCGACCAACAACTCGGGTCGCATAGTCCGCTGGACCGCAACATCGGTAGAGGTCGAGGTTCCGGATGCTGTCAGCTCCGGTCCGGTCAGGGTGAGGACCTCGGCAGGCACCCTCTCGACTCCGGTCAACATCACGATTCCCTACTCGCTCAATGGGATGGCATGGACTACACGGACCGTCCCGTTCAGCATCTCCTCGGCGGCTCCAGCCGGATGGCAGACGATGGTCCGCAACGGCGCAATCGCCTGGAACGGCCTTGCGAACTTTGCGTTCTCGCAGTCATCTGCGGTAGCCGCACCGCAGCGCGGAAACAGAGTGAACGAGGTCTGGTGGGGAAGCACCGGTGCAAACGGTCACCTGGCTATCGCGAGTCTCTCGTTCTTCCGCGATACAGACAACAACGGCGATGGATTGAACGACATGGTTGAGGCCGACATCATCTTCTCCAGCGATTTCGCGTGGGGTGACGGTAGCGGCGGAACCTTCGACATACACTCCGTAGCGCTCCACGAGTTCGGTCACTGGCTCTCGCTCGATGATCTCTACGGAACCGCCGATACGCAGAAAGCGATGTTCGGTCGGATAGCTCGCGGTGCGCAAAGGCGCGCTCTGACTGCCGGGGACATAGCCGGCATCCGGGCGATCTATGGAAACACCGCTGCTCAGGCTCCAACAGTGGCTCGCATCGCAGGTGCGAACCGCTACGCGACCGCTGTGCAGGTCTCGCGGGGGACATTCACCCCGGGATCCAGTCGCACGGTGGTCATGGCCACGGGGCGCAACTTCGCTGACGCTCTTTCGGCTTCGGGCCTGGCCAGCATCCATCAGAGTCCGCTGCTGCTGACGAGTGGAGTCGGGGCCGTCGTCGAGCCCGAGGTCCTCCAGGAGCTCAGGCGACTCGGTGCGGGCAGCATCATCCTGGTTGGCGGCACCGGCGCAATCTCCTCCGGTGTTGAGAATGCGCTGCGCACAGAATTCGGTGAGGTTCGCCGCATCGGCGGACTGAACAGGTTCGAAACCGCCGCGCTGGTGGCCAGGGAGGTCGCCGCACCTCGGGCCGGATCGGAATATCGCGGCGAGGTCTTTATCGCCCGCGGTGACGCCTTCGCCGACGCCCTTTCGGCAGCTCCCTACGCATACTCGCAGGGCATGCCGATTCTGCTGGTCCTACCCAACGCGATGCCCGAGCATACCGCCAACGCACTTGCCGAGATAGGCGCGACATCGGCGGTCGTGGTTGGTGGCCAGGGTGCTGTGGGGTCGGCCGTGACCAACGTGCTCACGCAACGAGGTGTGACCTGGAGGCGAATCCAGGGAGCCTGCCGATTCACGACCTCCGAGGCGCTGCTGCGCGAAGCGGTGGCTCGCGGATGGACCTCAAGCAACGTGGTCGGCCTGGCGACTGGTGACAACTTCCCCGATGCACTCGGTGGCGGAGCGGCTGCGGGTGCCCGCAACGGCGGCCTGCTTCTAACTCGAACCTCTGCGCTGCCTCCGAGCACCGCCTCGTTGCTTCGCGAGCTGACCCCGGGACCTTCGCGGGTCGAGATATACGGTGGTCGCGGAGCGGTGTGCGACACGGTGGTGACAACGGTCAGAGGGCTTTGGGGGATCAGGTAGTCCTCGGTCGCTTGTCATCGACGCCCCACATGTTGACTATCACCACTCCTGCCAGCGAGATCGCTCCCCCTGTCAGCGCCAGCCATGTGGGAATCTCGCCGAGCCAAAGCCATGCGATCCAGATCGCATTGACCGGCTGGAAGTAGAGAAAAGTCGACAGCAAGCTCGCCGGCATGCTGGACAGCGCGCGATTCCACAACATGTAGGCGATGGCCCCGGGGAACACTCCCATGAACAGCCCGGCCCCCGTGGCGGACCACTCGGCGTTCGGGATTTGCGCGATGAGTCCAGGCGCGAAGACGAGCATCGGCAACGTCCCCGCCCAGATCGCCCACGTGGTGAACTCGAGTGCCGAATACTTGCGCAACGGCCGCTTCGCGACGATGAAGTACAAGGATGTGGCCATTGCAGCCAGGAGGATCACGAAGGCGTTGGGATCGAGCTTCACGCCGCCGCCTTCCCCCAGCGTGATGAGGACGACGCCGGAAAACGCGATCATCAGCCCAAGCCAGCCCCATCGCGTGAACCGCTCTTTGAGGAAGAACGCCGAAAGGATGGCGGTGAACACCGGACTCATCGAGATCAGCAAAGCCGCTGCGCCAGCTGTTACCGTCTGCTCCCCTATGTTGAGCGCGACATGATACGTCGTGATGCCGAGGAACCCGGCCGCGAAGATGACCGGCAGGTCCTCTTTGGCAGGAAGCCTCATCTTGATGGCTGCCGCGTACACCGCCAGCACTACTGATGCCGTCCCGAACCGAAGCAGGGCGAGTTCACCCGGGCCATACGACTCCAGCCCCGCCTTTATCCCCGCGAACGCGGATGCCCAAAGGAGCAATGCGACCGCGATCGAAAGCCACATCCACTTGTCTTGTCGCCAGTCCGTTGCGGGCGCTCCAGTTGATTCAGATTGCGGCATCCGGGTCCTTCCTTGCGGGTTCGGCAGGTGTCGTCGCCGGCGATGTGGGCGAAGGCGACTCCCCTGGAACGGAGCCTCGGAAGGGTTCTGTCGTGGCGTGCCCGACCTGGGAGATTCCGTCTCGCCTGAGGACCTTCGCTGCGGTCATCGCGAGGATCTTGAAGTCCAACGCGAGTGAGCGGTTGTCCACATACCAGACGTCGAGGCGGAACTTCTCCTCCCACGAGACCGCGTTTCGGCCGTTGACCTGGGCCCACCCTGTAATCCCAGGCAGTACCTCGTGGCGTCTGGCTTGCTCGGCGGTGTAAAGCGGCAGGTACTCAACGAGCAGCGGCCGAGGACCCACTAGGCTCATGTCACCCCGCAAGACGTTGAAGAGTCCTGGCAGCTCATCGATGCTCCATTGACGCAAGAAGCTCCCCCATCTGGTGAGGCGCCGCTCGTCGGAGGAAAGGTCGGCGGATGGGGCATCGCCCAAGGTCATCGTACGGAACTTGTAGATGTGAAAGATGCGGCCACCTTGGCCCACGCGCGGCTGGATGAAGAGTACCCCCGGTCCCAAAGTCGCCCGGCTCACCAGGGCTACGACCGCGAGCAGCGGTGAGAGTAGAAGAAGGCCTGCAGCTGACGCCGCGATGTCGATGAGGCGCTTTACCACTTGCAGCCGGACTCCTTCGGCGAGAGACACTGGGCAGGCGATCGCCTGCAATAGCTGATTGTCATCCTTCTTGCCGCGAACAGGCAATACCCTACAGGAGAATCGCCTCGGTTCACCCGCCGCCACCATCTTCGCCAAGCTCTGATATAGTGACGCACGATGGCAACACCTCAATGCCGAGGAGACCCAAAATGCCTGCTGAGCACGATCCCGTACTAGCTGCCGAAGGCGGCCGTCCCGTCCGCACCGAGCCGATGCCTCCCTGGCCCGCCTTCGACGAGCTCGACATCGAGGCGGTATCGCGGGTGCTTCGCTCCGGGCGCGTCAACTACTGGACCGGCGACGACGGCGTTGCGTTCGAGACCGAGTTCGCCGAAGCGCACGGAGTCGAGCACGCGATCGCAATGGCGAACGGCACCGTGACGCTTGAAGCTGCCCTGGCCGTGCTCGGAGTCGGCGCGGGCGACGAGGTCGTCGTCCCAGCGCGCACGTTCATCGCGACTGCCAGCGCTGTTGTGGCGCGCGGCGCCGTGCCCGTGATCGCCGATGTCGATGCGGGAAGCGGCAACGTCACCTCGGCGACCATCGAGGCGGCGCTCTCGCCGAGGACACGCGCGGTGATCGTGGTGCACCTCGGAGGCTGGCCGTGCGACATGGATCCGATCATGGAGGTTGCCTCGGCAGCGGGGATCGCGGTCATCGAGGATTGCGCGCAGGCGCTGGGCGGGCGGTACAAAGGGCGTCCGTTGGGGACCTTTGGGGCGTTCGGCTCGTTCTCCTTCTGCCAGGACAAGATCGTGACCACCGGTGGCGAGGGTGGGATGCTCATCACGTCCGACGCGGAGCTGTTCGAGCGCGCCTGGTCGCTCAAGGACCACGGCAAGTCGCGTGCGCGATCCCGCGCTGCGGCACCCGCTGGGAGCACCGGATTCCGCTGGCTGCACGACTCCTTCGGCACCAACTGGCGCATGACCGGGATGCAGGCAGCGCTCGGATCCCTCGCGATGCGCAAACTCGAGTCGTGGGTGGAGCGCCGCCGGCGCTCGGCGGGTATGCTCGACGACGCATTCGCGGGCCTCGAAGGGCTGCGCCTGGCAATCCCGGGGTCCGAGTCCTTCCACGCCTACTACAAGTACTACGCGTACGTCCGCCCCGAGCGGCTCGCCGCCGGATGGGACCGCGACCGCGTGATCGCCGCCATCGCCGCCGAGGGAGTGCCGTGCTTCAGCGGCACGTGCCCCGAGATCTACCTCGAGCGCGCGTTCACCGAGGCCGGGTTCGGCCCTGCCGAGAGGCTGCCTGTCGCCAGGGAGTTGGGCGAGACCTCGGTGATGCTGCTGGTGCACCCCACGCTCGGTGACGCCGACATCGCCGATACCGCCAAAGCGGTCCGCAAGGTCATGGCCGTGGCGACCGGGTGAGCGGCATGCTATAATCCCCCCAACTGAATACCGATCGCGGGAGCTGCTGTAAGCGGCTGAGAGGGAAAGTGAGACTTTCCTACCGTTCGAACCTGAAAGACGCGCAACGAGCGCGTTCCGGGTAATGCCGGCGCAGGGAGAAGGACCACCTCAGGTCCCACTTCATCGCCGCTCTTAGGAGCGGTTTTGTTTTCTACAGCGAGGTCTCGCGATCACGAGTCGAAGCGAGACCAGCATGCAGATCCACATCAACGAGAGGCCGGTGCACCTGCCCGACGGGGCGACCGTCGCCCTCGCGCGCGACCGCACCAAGCCCGACGCCGACATCCTGATCGTCAACGGCTTTCCTGTGCCCGCCGACCACATCCTCGCCGCCGAGGATCGCCTCACGCTCATCCGCCGAGGCGAGATCCCATCTGCCGATGAGCTCGAAGCGCTGCTCGTCGCCCGCCATACGCCCGGAGTCCACGCTAAGGTGCGCTCGGCGGCCGTCGGGATCGCGGGCGTCGGCGGCCTGGGGTCATCGGTGGCGCTGGCTCTTGCCCGCACCGGGGTCGGGCGGCTTGTGATCGCCGACTTCGACGTGGTCGAGCCTTCCAACCTCAACCGGCAGCAGTACTTCGTCGACCAGATCGGCGAGCCGAAGGTCACCGCCCTCGCGCACACGCTCGCTCGAGTCAACCCGGCCGTCGAGGTCATCGCGCATCACGTCCGGCTCACGCCGGAAAACATCGCCGGGCTCTTCGGCGAGGTGGATGTGATGGTCGAAGCCTTCGACGACGCGCGCCAGAAAGCGATGCTCGCCGAGGCGTTCCGGCTGGCCCGCCCTGGCGTGGCGCTGGTCGCGTCCTCGGGGCTCGCCGGCTTCGGGGCGGGCAACGCCGTTCGCACCCGCGCAGCCGGGCGCGACCTGTTCGTCGTGGGCGACGGCACCTCGGCGGCGCAGGTCGGCAACGGGCTCATGGCCCCCCGGGTCGGCATCGCCGCCCACCATCAAGCCAATGCGGTCTTGCGACTGCTGCTCGGAGAGGATCCCGTCCAGTGAAGGAGCCATCATGAATCTGACAGTCAACGGGGCCGTGCGCGAGTTCGCCGAGGCGATCTCAGCCGCCCAACTGCTCGACGCGCTCGGCATCGACGCCGAGCGGACCGCGTTCGAGCTCAACGGCCGCGTTCTCGCGCGCGACGAGCTTGCGGCGACCGCACTTGCCGAGGGCGACTCGGTCGAGGTCGTCCGCTTCGTGTCGGGGGGCTGAACGATGATGTCGACGCACACGCCCGCACGCACCCCGGCGGATCCACTCGTCATCGCAGGCAGGAGCTTCGGCTCCCGGCTGCTGCTGGGGACCGGCAAGTTCGGCTCGCCGACTCTCATGCGAGCCGCGATCGAAGCCTCCGGTGCCGAAATCGTGACCGTGGCACTTCGGCGGGTAGACCTCGGCGATCCGGCTGATGACCTGCTTGCGCACATCGACCGCGAGCGCTTCCTGCTGCTGCCCAACACGAGCGGTGCGCAAAACGCCGATGAGGCCGTTCGACTCGCCCGGCTCGCGCGCGCCGCGGGATGCGAGCCGTGGATCAAGCTGGAAGTCACGCCTGATCCGTATTATCTTCTGCCCGATCCCATCGAGACCCTGCGCGCGACCGAGATCCTCGCCGCCGAAGGCTTTACCGTGCTGCCCTACATGGGCGCGGATCCGGTGCTCGCCAAGCGCCTGGAGGAGGCCGGGGCCGCCGCGGTGATGCCGCTCGGCGCTCCCATCGGCACCAACAAGGGCCTTCGCACCCGCGACGCCGTGGGCATCATCGTCGAGCAGGCCACGCTGCCGGTGATCGTCGACGCCGGCCTGGGCGCGCCGTCGCACGCCGCCGAAGCGCTCGAACTCGGTGCCGACGCAGTGCTCGTGAACACCGCGATCGCGGTCGCAGGCGACCCGGCGGCCATGGCTCGCGCCTTCGCAGGAGCCGTGCGCGCTGGGCGCGAGGGCTTCCTCGCCGGGCTGGGCTCGCAGCAGGACTCGGCGGTGGCATCCAGCCCGCTCGATGGCGTCCTCGGGAGGCTATCGTGACCTTCGCCGATGAGCTTGCTCGCATCGAGCGCTCCAACGCCGCCGCGATAATCGACTCTGCGACCCCCGCCGACGTCAGGCGCGCGCTTGCCACTGAACGCCTGACCGAGCGCGACCTCGCCGCGCTGCTCTCGCCCGCCGCCGAGCAGATGCTCGATGAGATCGGGGGGCGCGCCCGCGAGACCACGCTTCGGCACTTCGGCAGGACGATCGGGCTCTACGCGCCGCTCTACCTCTCGAACGAGTGCGACAACGAGTGCGCTTACTGCGGCTTCAGCGCCGCCAACCGCGTGCCCCGCGCCACACTCACCGACGAGCAGGCCGTAGCCGAGGCCGAAGTGCTGCGCGACCGGGGCTTTCGGCATGTGCTGCTGCTCACCGGGGAGTCGCCCCGCGCGCTTGACGAGGCGCGGCTCGCCCGCATCGTGGCGCTGCTGCGTCCGATGTTCGCCTCGGTGTCGATAGAGGTCTTCCCGATGGCCGAGGACGGCTACCGCACGATGGTCGCCGCCGGGGTCGACGGGCTGACGCTCTACCAGGAAACTTACGACCGTGCGACCTACGCGAGGCTGCATCGCTCCGGCCGCAAGAGTGACTTCGACGCCCGCCTGCTCGCGCCCGGGCGCGGGGCTGCCGCCGGGATGCGCCGGGTCGGGATCGGCTGCCTGCTGGGGCTCGCGGACTTCCGCCGCGACATCTTCTGCGCGGCACTGCACGCGGCTTGGCTCTCGCGCCGCTATTGGCGCACGCACGTCACCGTGTCCTTCCCGCGCCTGCGCCACGCCGAAGGCGGTTTCGCCGCCGCCGCGCCCGTTACCGACCGCCAGCTCGCGCTCGCGATCTGCGCGACCCGCATCTTCCTGCCGCGCGCGGGCCTGGTGCTCTCGACCCGCGAGACCTCGGCGCTACGCGACACGCTACTGCCCTTCGGCATCACGCAGATGAGCGCGGGTTCGTGCACGCGCCCGGGCGGCTACCTGCACCCGGAGGAGGTCGCCAACGAGGCGCAGTTCAGCGTCGAGGACCACAGAACCGCCGAGGAGGTCTTCGCCGCGATCCGCTCGGCAGGCTACGACCCTGCGTACAAGGATTGGGACGCCGAGCTTGCGGGAGGTGCGGGATGAGCGACTCGCCGAGCACCGCCACACGCGCCGCCGGCCCCGGCTCGCCCGTGAGCGGCCTCTACGTCGTGACTTCCGAGCACCCCGAGCTGGGGCGCACACACCTCGATGTCGCGCTTGCGGCGATCGAGGGCGGCGCGCGCGTCGTGCAATACCGCGACAAGCTCCGCCACGGTGCCGACCTGCTCGCGATAGCCAGCGCGATCCGCGAGCTTTGCGCTTGCCGCGGCGTCGCCTTCGTGATGAACGACCACGCCGACGTCGCGATGGAGGTCCGCGCCGACGGCCTGCACCTGGGCCAACGCGACCTGGAGAGCCGCACCTTGTGGCGCCCGACGTGGGACGCGTTCCTCGGCATCACGGCGTGGAGTCCGGAGCTTGCTGCCGAGGCCCGCGAGCTCGGGGCCGACTACATCGGCTCCGGGCCCGTGCGCCCGACGACACTCAAGACGATGACGCGCGAGCCGCTGGGCTTCGATGGGCTGCGCGCAATATGCGAGGTCGGAGTGCCAGTGGCTGCGATCGGCGGGCTCGGGGTGGCCGACGTCGCCGCGGTATTTGGCGCCGGAGCTTCGGCGATGTGTGTGATGTCCGGCATCGGCGTTGCCGCCGACCCACAGGAAACCGTCCGCGAGATCGTCTCGGC